>JAAZIY010000037.1 GCA_012800625.1 Lentisphaerota bacterium | reverse complement strand
TTCTGCCGAAAATGCTCAAAAGCGCCGACCTGATTATCTGCTTCACCGCCACTCAGCTCGCCGAGCTGGAAAGAAGCTATCCCTCAGCCAGGGGCAAGAGCAGGCTGCTGATGAGCCTGGTGAACTCTGAGGCCGGGGTCTTTGATCCGGGCCGGGGAGATTTGCAGAAATTCAGGCAATGTGCCGAGATGATGCGCCCGGCCCTGATGAAGCTGGCCGAAAGCCTGGCCTGAGAGCAGGCAGTCGCAGTGTTGGCGCTGCCAAATTTTGGACACGAAGGCACACGAAGGCACACGAAGGCACACGAAGTGGTGCCCCCACAAGGAGTTAGCAGCAGTCATGCAGACAGACAGTCAGACTGAGCCAGGCGTTTTCGCGTTTAGCCCCGTCGCCCTGGTGCGAAGTTGCTTCAAAAGCAAGTTCGGCATTCCTCGGCAACCCGGGCTGGTCGCCGAGGCGCGCGGCAGCATAGTGCTGCAGCCGCCTTATAACCAGCCTAATGCAGTGCGGGGCCTGGAAGGATTCTCACATATCTGGGTGCTTTTTGTCTTTCATGAAAGCCTGCGCCAGGGCTGGAAAGCAACCGTGCGCCCTCCGCGGCTGGGCGGCGAAACCCGGGTGGGCGTGTTTGCATCGCGCTCGCCATTTCGACCCTCCCCGATCGGGCTGTCGGTGCTGAAGCTGGAAAAGCTGAACATAGCCGGGCAAGGGCGGGTCAGCCTCGAAGTCAGCGGGCTGGACCTGCTCGATGGCACACCGGTGCTGGATATCAAGCCATATCTGCCATACACAGACGCAATCGCTGAAGCCCAGGGCGGATTCGCGAAAAACGCGCCGAAAACAAATGCGCTGCAAGTAAAATGCAGCGATATGGCCGCCAAACAATTCGACATGCTGCAAAAAGCCGGGCGCCAAGACCTGGTGCGGCTCTGCCAAAAGCTGATCGCCTGCGACCCGCGACCAGCATATCAGCATGAGCCGCAAAGACAGTACAGCATCTTTGTCGAAGACTACGAGCTGGTCTGGCAAGCTGGGCTGGAAAATGGGCAGGCCGAGATACTGGAGCTGCGCAAAAGCACTACTAGGAAGCCAAGGAGAGCCAGTGATGCGTAAAAAAGAGAACAGTCAAAAAAACTCGGTCCTGCGCAATGTCATGGTGCTGATTTTTCTGCTGCTTAGCTCATGGATAGTATGGCTTAATCTGCAAAAACGCATCCTTATCAACCAGGAAAACCGCGGCATCGAACAGATGGAGGCAGGCAAGTACAGCCTGGCCATAGGCAGCTTCCAGCAGGTGTTTGTGCGCCTGCACAAGGAAAAAGACCAGCAGAGAGTACGCAACTATATGGCGGACTGTTACCTGGCACTGGCGGAAAACCCCGAAAACAACTACGAGACCTCTATGCTCTACTATAGACGACTCTACAGAATGGCGCCGCAAAAAATACCCCCGGCAATAAAACAAATCATCGAAAAAAAAGAGCAAAAGCATATGCTGGAGAACGAAAACTAGGACTGCACACGAAGACGCAGAGAGTTTTACCAGACTGGCTTTGGAGAAGGTATCTGTTTTGGAACTCCTACATTATTTCATACGCCGCTTGCTGCTGGTGATACCGACTTTTCTGGGGATCACCTTTTTATGTTTCAGCATCATACAATTTGTGCCCGGCGGCCCGGTCGAGCAGGCCTTGCTGCGCATGAAAGGCGGCGGGGCCGGCGGCGAAAGCGGCTCCGGCCAGGAAGCCGGCTCGGCCATATCCGAGGAGCAGCGCCAAGCCATACGCCGGCATTACGCCTTTGACCAGCCCTTCCTGCTGCGCTACTGGCGCTGGCTGACGCAGAAGCGCATAGGCATGCGCATGGAATCCTACAAGTATCCCAACCGCACGGCCTGGCAGCTAATCGCCCAGCGTTTCCCCATTTCGTTGGCCTTCGGCATCCCCAGTTTCATCCTCAGCTACCTGGTCTGCATCCCCTTGGGAGTGGGCAAGGCCCTGAAGCACGGCGAAAGCTTCGACTTAGTCAGCAGCATCACGGTTTTTATCGGCTACGCCATCCCGGCCTTCGCCTTGGGAATGCTGCTCAAAATGCTCTTCTGCGGCACCACTGAAGGTCTCTGGGACCTGCTGCCGGCCTCCGGCTTCAAGGCGCAAAATCATGCCGAGCTTTCTAGCCTCGGCAAGCTAAAAGACATAGCCAGCCATATGCTGCTGCCCCTGGTATGCTATATTTCGGGCAACTTCGCACTGCTTACCATGCTGATGAAAAACTCGCTGCTCGAACAGATCAACAGCGACTACGTGCGCACCGTCTATGCCAAGGGCGGCAGCACGGCGCGCGCACTCTGGGGACATGCCCTGAGAAATGCCATCATACCAGTGTCAACCGGATTCGGCTCCATACTCACATTGATGTTTGCAGGCTCGGTGATCATCGAAAGGGTCTTCGAGATACCCGGCATGGGCAGCCTTAGCCTGGAGGCCATCGTGAGCAGAGACTACCCCGTATTTATGGGCATACTGGCACTGACCTCAGTGCTGGGACTGCTGGGCAACGTGCTCTCAGACCTGTGCTACGTGCTGATAGACCCGAGAATAAATTTTGACAAGACATAAAACTTCGCGTGCCTTCGTGTCTCTTCGTGTCTCTTCGTGTCTCTTCGTGTCTCTTCGTGTCCTCCCCCTTCGTGTGCCTTGGTGTCCTCCCCCTTACTTGATATAGCGCTGATATTCCTCGCTGCTCATCAGCGTCTCGAATTCCTGGGGGTCTACGTCCTTGCAACGGCAAATCCAGCCTTTTTGCTCGGGCGACTCATTGATCAGGGCGGGATTGCTCTCCAGCAGAATATTAACCTCGGTGACTGTTCCTGTGAGCGGAGAGAGCAGGTCTGATGCGGCCTTCACCGACTCGACCACGCAGAGCGGCTCTCCGGCTTGCAGCCGGCTTTCCGGTTTGGGCAGCTCGATGAAATTCAGCTCTCCCAGTTCTTCGGCGCCGTAGGCACTAATACCGATCTCATAGCAATTGTCGCTATATTTTCTCACCCACTGATGCTCTTCGCTATATTTTAGCATGTTCGCCTACTCCTTTGATGCAATGTATGTTCTTTAAAATCTTTGCCTCTTAGTGCTCTTCCCGGTTTCATTCGGCGCTTATTATATTGACTCCTTTGCGCAGCGCTCCCAGGTCCTCCGGCTTGAAGTTGCCCTGCGGCAGCTTCACTGTGCGCAACAGCGGCAGGTTCCTTAGCGGCTCCAGCGATTCGAGGCCCTGGCAGCCGCCCAAGTCTAGATATGCCAACCCGGTCAGGGCCTGCAAAGACTCCGCATCCTGCAAGAAAAAGTTGCTTAGTTGCAGATGTGAGATATTCCGACAGTCGTTTAAAAACTTAAGCGAGAGGTTTTTTTTACTTTCCGCCGTATTTGCAAGCCGCAGTATGCGCAGTCTGGTCAATTTCTGCAAAGCCTCGATATTATTGAAGTCGGCGCTGCTTAGCTCCAGCCTTAGCAGTCTTCTCTGGCTTTGCAAAAACTTCAGGTCCCCCAGGTCTTCGGCCTTTATCTTAAGTATCTCCAGTCTTTTGATTTCCGCCAGGCTGTCAAAGTCAGTCAAAGCCGGCAACTCCAGGTCCAGCTCATTCAGCCTAGTCATCCTGCTCAAGCCCTGCAGGCTCTGCAAAGGCAGATATATCAACTGCAGTTTTTGCAGGGCGGGCAATTCCGGCAGGGTTTGCAAGTCCTTTATCTGCTCCAGGCCTTGCAGCTTAAGCTCGAGCAAGCCGCCTGAGGAGCGCAAATAGCCCAGGTCACTGATATCCGGCGAATAAAGCAGTTCCAGGCTCGCTAGTTCCGGAAAGCTTTCACAGAGCAGGGACAGGCCCTCCTGATTGAGAGCACGCGCAGTAACAGAGCGCAAAACCGCATTGTCGCCCTGCGCGGCAAATTCACGGCGGGCAGCATTAAGCTTATCGGCAAAAAGCAGGCCCTGAAAACTGATACCCTCGGGATTCAGAGTATAGCCGCTTTGGCCATACAAAGACAGGAAGGAAAAAGGAAAAAACAGCAGAATAAAAAAAATCAGATGTCGCATTGGTGTGTCTTCGTGTGCCTTAGTGTGTCTTAGTGTCCAAAATAGGCAAGGATACCGCTTCAAAGCCCGAGCAGGCGCATGGCGTTCTCGCGGGCGATCTTGGCAAACACGCTTTCGGAAATCTTCTTGTCGGCACGCCAGGCCAGCAATAACTCGTGGGTCTTGAATGGCATGGTAGGACAACAGCAGTCACTGCCGAAAAACAGACGGTCCTGGAACTCGGTGAGGAATTTCGGCCCGTAGTCCTCATCCCTAGCCAAGGCGCTGTAGGCATCCGAAAGCTCGCCGTGAAAATTTTCGTAGTTGCGCAGCAAGTGTTGCAGCACGCCTTCTTCCTGGACTTTGCCTGCGGGCGGGTTCCAGCCCACCTGCTCGCCGTCCGGCTTGAAGGCGGTCTTGCGGCTGGCGGGATTTTTAATGCTTGATATCTCCGCCCACACCGTAGGTCCATGTCCGAGCACGACGAGATTGGGGAAGCGCTGCAGGGTATGCTCCAACTGCGGCAGCCCAGGCTCGTCATAGAGGCCAAAATCGCCGCTTGTGCGGTCCGAACCGTCAAATGTGACCGGCAATCCCACCGCCTCGGCATGTTTAAAGAGGTTCTGCAGCATGGGGTCGTTCATGGGCAGATTCGGCATGATCTCGCCTATACCTTTGCAGCCCTTGTCTTTGTAGTAGCGCATGATGCGGTCCAGCGGTGCGTCGCAGGCATTAGTCAGGGCGCGCGGGTCTATGTTGCACCAGGGGATGATGCGCTCAGGATACTGCTCGGCCATCTCCAGGATGTCCTCGTTGGCCTGAGGCATGTAAATCTCGGGGCTGACCACTGGCAGTACGCAGCCCATACGGATATTGGCCTCGTCGTAACGCCGGATTAGCTCTTCCACCGTAGGGAATTGCACAACAAAAGGCACCGGACGCCGGTAGGCGTGAGCGTGAATATCGATAAACATTAGAAATCCTTTATGATTTAGACCCAGCCTAAAGGGAAAAGCACAAAAAACCTGGCGTGCCTTCGTGTCCTCCCCCTTCCTATTGACGGGTCGCCAGCGCCTCGTCCACCACCTGGCGCAGTTTTTTGGCGGCGGCATGGGGGTCGGCGGCCAGCATGATGGCTGAGACCACAGCCACACCGTCGGCGCCGGCGGCAATGGGGACGGCGGCATTGTCCGCATTGATGCCGCCTATGGCCAGTATGGGTATGCGCACTGCGGCACGAATGGCCTGCAGTTCTTCCCTGCTTAAGAGCTTGATAGGCTTGGTTTCAGTGCTGAACAGCGCGCCACAGCCCACACAATCGGCGCCGGCCTGCTCGGCGGCCTGGGCCTCAGCGACTGTGTATGCCGAAACGCCCAGCAGGGTCTGTCTGGGGAGGATGCGGCGCAGCGCCTCGGCAGGCAGGTCCGCCTGACCGACGTGCACACCGTCGGCCTGCGCCGCCAGAGCAACATCTACACGGTCGTTTACCCAGAAGCTGACGCGGCGCTGACGACAAAGCGCGCCCAGAGCCAGGGCAAGCTCGTAAAACTCGCGCCCCTCGGCCTGTTTCTCGCGCAGCTGCACGGCGCTTACCCCGCCGCGTATAGCCGCGTCCACGCGCTCGAGAAACTCCTCGCGGCTGTAGTTATAACGCTGCGTGACCAAATATAAACGCGGGTCGAATCTTAACATAACGGCTCCTCTGAAATTGCCATGCGTTTTCCGTCCAAAATTCTTCAAAACAGTTCGAGCTGTTGTCCGTCACTTTCCTTCTTGCGTCTGCGGCTCTGGGCGAGCTTCGGCTTGCCCTCGTCGCCGAACTCGTTGTTTTCCAGGTTATTGAGCACTTCTGCCGCTCTGCCGATAACGCTGGCCGGTATGCCGGCCAGGCGCGCCACGTGTATGCCGTAGCTTTTGTCGGCGCAGCCCGGCATGATTTTGCGCACAAAGATGATGTTGTCGCCCTGCTCCTTGACCATGACATTATAGTTTTTCACGCCCTTCTTGGTCAAAGCCAGCTCGGTCAACTCATGGTAATGAGTGGCAAAAAGCGTGCGCGCCTTCACCTTGGGGTTGTCGTGCAGGTACTCGGCCACGGCCCAGGCCAGGCTGAGACCGTCAAAGGTGCTCGTGCCGCGCCCGATCTCATCTAGTATGATCAGGCTTTGCGCGCTGGCGTGATTGAGGATATTGGCGGTCTCCACCATTTCCACCATAAAGGTGGACTGTCCCCGGCTGATGTCGTCGGCGGCGCCCACCCTGGTAAAGATGCGGTCCACCAGGCCTATACGCGCCTTGCCGGCCGGGATAAAGCTACCCATCTGCGCCATGATGACGAGCAGGGCCACCTGGCGTATATAGGTTGATTTGCCCGCCATGTTCGGGCCGGTGATAATGGCAAGCTGATTGTGGCAGTTGTCCAGCAGCACATCGTTGGGCACAAAAGCCTCCTGCGTGAGCCTGGCGTCCAGCACCGGGTGGCGTCCCTCGCGTATGTCCAAAACCGCCTCCTGGCAGATCTCCGGGCGCACGTAGTCGTACCTGCCGGCGCT
>JAAZIY010000245.1 GCA_012800625.1 Lentisphaerota bacterium | reverse complement strand
GGGGCACGAAGAGACACGAAGACACACTAAGGGCTTATGCGGCGCCGCATAAGCCGTTTGCCCGTTTTGGTTTGTTGGGAAAAGGTAGTCGAATAAAACGGAAAAATTCGATGAAATAGCCTAAAAAACGCAAGTTTTCTGTTGAAATTTCAATTTTTCTTGAGAATCTGTCCATTTGGTGCCCCGAAGGGGCAACCTAATAAAGCCCAGGGTAAAGGCCCCCCCGAATAGCGCCCTGTAGGGGCGCCACTAACGGCTTTTCGGCGTTATGACCTTTTTGGACGGGGTCTATCTAGACAATGCCTGCACTTGTATTATATTAGCCGGATTTACGTTTTACGACACTATTTAATTTTCACTATAAAGAAAGCCATCATGAAGAAATTGAAGGTAGGCATCATAGGTTGCGGTCGCATTTCACGTTTTCACGGCATGCCGGCTGCGGATCAGGAGAACGCGGAGCTGCTGGCCTGTTGCGATCTGGTTATCGAGCGCGCCGAGCAGATGGCTGAGCTTTTCGGCTGTGAAGGCGTTTATCAGGATTATGAGCAGATGATCCAGGAAGAAGCGCTGGACCTGGTGCATATCTGCTTGCCTCATTATCTGCACGCGCCGGTGGCTATCCGCGCCATGCAGCTGGGTTGCCACGTGCTTACCGAAAAACCCATGGCCATCAGCTACGAGCAGGGCGTAGATATGGTGAAGGCGGCAAAGAAGCATAAGCGCAAGCTGGGCGTTATCTTCCAAAACCGCTACAACGCCGGCTCGAAGCTGGTGAAAAACTGTTTGGACAGCGGGCAGCTCGGCGAGGTGCTCGCCGCCAAATGCTTTGTCACCTGGTGCCGCACTCCTGAGTACTACCAAAGCAGCGATTGGAAAGGCACCTGGGACAAAGAGGGCGGCGGAGCCATCATAGACCAGGCCATACATACCATAGACCTGATGTGCTGGCTTTTGGGCTACGATATCGCCCAGGTGGACTGCTCTTTGGCAAATCGTGACCACCAGGGCATAATCGAGGTGGAGGACTGCGCCGACGGACTGATCGTCTTTAATAACGGCGTGCGCGCCTCCTTCTGGTGCATGAACTACTACAGTCATGACGCCGCGGTAGAAATCGACCTGGTCTGCGAAAACGGCAGTGCCAAGATTTCTGCCGAAGAGGGCAGGGTGCTCTTTCATGACGGGCGCGAGCTGCGGGCCAAGCCCAACCCCCAGGAGAGCTTCGACTACGGCGGCGGACCCTCTTACTGGGGGGCCAGCCATCTCAAGCAGATCGATGAGTTCTACGCGGCGCTGGCCGAAGACCGCGAGCCGGAAATCAATGGCGAGCTGATTTTGGACACGGCGCACAAACTGATTATGAGCCTCTACGACGCAGGCAGAAACAACAAACGCGTGATATACTGAGCTGGGGCGAGATTCAGTCCAGGTAGTAACTTAGGGGGAGGACACGAAGGGACACAAAGGGACACCAAGGCACACAAAGGGCTTATGCGTCGCCTGCGGCGACGCATAAGCCGCTTGCCCGTTTTAGTTTGTTGGTAAAAGAGAGCCGGACAAAACAGAAAAACTCGATGAAATTGTCTAAAAACGCAATTTTTTGACTGAAATTTCAATTTTTTCTTGAGAATCTGTCCATTTGG
>JAAZIY010000036.1 GCA_012800625.1 Lentisphaerota bacterium | reverse complement strand
CGGCTTTAAGGCTGAGGCTGGCGTTGTCGGTGATGTCAGCTTCTTTGAACTCGCCATTTTTGATGTCCTTCCAGACGATTTTCAGGTTGGCTGGGATATTGTTGTTTTTCTTTTTCCAGGTTACGCGGGCATTGGTCTTGGCCACCAGGGTCCAGGCATTGTCGCTGCCGCTGCGAATATCGTCGGCCAGGCGGTCGAAATACTGCGGGGCATCTTCTTTGCCGGCGAAGCAGACGTCGGCGACCCCGAACATGGCGCTGAAGGGTGGGAAGGGGTTTTCCTTGGCGCTGGTGTCCTCGCCGAAGCTGAGGCTGGGGTTTTCGGCGCCGTTGATGTGCACGTCAACCAGGAAGGCAGCCTGTAGCTGCGGATACAGCAGTGCCGCAGCCAAAACAAGGCAATAACTGAGGAAGCGCAGAGTTGGTTTCATGGAAGAATCCTCGTATATGTGGGAGTAGGTGATATGTATATGGATTTTATGATAAAAAGAGAGTAAACCGCTATGAATATAGTATGCGTAAAAAGAGTTGCAAGCTGAAAGAGGGGAATTTAGAAAAAATGTGGTTTTTAGGGACTTTTGGGACTAGAGCTGGGAGCGCCGGCTTCCAGCCGGCATAGGGCCGGGTACGGGTGCGGGTGCGGGTGCGGGAACGGGAGCGGGGAGCACGCTAAAGCGTGTACTACATACGGGGAACGGGAGCGGGAGCGGGGACGGGGACGGGGACGGGAGCGGGGAGCACGCTAATTCGATTCGTCCGATTCGTCCGATTCGTCCGATTCGTCCGTTTCGTCCGATTCGTCCGATTCGTCCGATTCGTCCGATTCGTCCGATTCGTCCGATGCTACGTACCTGGGACTTTTGGGACTAAAGGGTTTTGTATTTCTTCGTGTGTCTTGGTGTGTCTTGGTGTGTCTTGGTGTGTCTTCGTGTCCAAAGCCCGGTTTTATTGTTTTTTTGGACGGTTGTTCATGGCTTGTTTTTTCGCCTTCAGGAAGATTATGTCTTCTTCGTCCTTAGGTCTGGCGGCGGCCAGCTTGGCGCTAAGAAGGTCTTCCAGGCAGAGATATGGCACCGCGACGCCAGAGTAGTCCGCCTTGAGGGCGCGCGCCTCGACCAGGTCGAATCGAGGCAGCCCTGGTACTGCCTGGTGGAATTGAATCAGGCCGCGGCTGGTTTGGAAAGTCTGTACGAAGCCCTCGCCGGTTTTGCTGTTCAGCGGTGTCAGCTCCATGTCCAGCTCATCGGCCAAAGCCAGGTTGATGCGGGCAAAGTTATCCGGGTCTTTGGCGGGTATGAAGAGGTCCCAGTCCATGGTGAATCTGGGCATGCCCTGCTGCAGCATGGCCTGGCCGCCAATGATGACATAGCGAGCCTGGCAGTCCTGCAGTTTTTTCATCAGAAGCTCCATGTCAGGCCTCCCTGTTCGGCGATGCGCAGCAGGTATTGGCGTTTCCAGGCGTTCATCTCGGCATAGCTGCGGAAAGACTGCTTTTTGAAGGGCGGCAGATTCAGTGGCTTAGGGAAGCGCGGCTTGGGCGGATGCTGCAGCCAGAGGCGGATTTTTTCCTCATATGGGTTGTTCATGGAGGGCCTCCTTTGCGCAGGGTGTTTTCAGTCGGCCTGGGCGGCTTTGATGAAGCCGGGCTGGGCGGCGAGGATGAATTTTTTGTCCAGGCAGAGCGAGAGGCGGAAGTAGCCCGGATAGCCGAAGCCGGAGCCGGGCACGGCGAGGATGCGCTGCTGCAAAAGCTGTTGCACGAAGGCGACGTCGTCTAGTCCTTTCGGGGTTTTGGGGAAGAAGTAGAAGGTGCCTGCCGGCAGCTGGTACTGTATGCCGGCGGCGTCGAGCACCTGAGCCATGAGGCGGCGGCGCTCAAGGTAGACCTCGTACTGCGGGGCGGCTAGCTCATCGGCCTTTTCCAGGCAGGCGGCGATGATTTTCTGTCCCAGACAGGGGGCGTTGACAAAGCCCAGCACCCGGTTGCTGAAAACCAGGCCGGCCATCAGCTCGCCGGCCTGCGCCAGAGCCGGATTGACGGCGACGTAACCGATGCGCTCGCCGGCCAGGGCGAGGTTTTTCGAGAAGGAGGAGACGATGACCGAGTGCGTATAATGGGCAAACACCGAGGGCAGGGGGTGCCCGCTAAAGTTAAGGAAGCGGTAGGGTTCGTCGGAGACCAGATAGATGGGGCGTCCATGCTGGCGGCTGGCCTGTTCGAGCAGGTCGGCCAGGGCCTGGATTTCCTCGCCGCCGTAGACCACGCCGCTGGGGTTGTTGGGCGAGTTGATGAGCAGGCAGCGGGTTTTCGGGCCTATGGCGGCGGCAATGCTGTCCAGGTCCAGGGCGAAGCTGTCGGGCATGGATTTGACGGGGCGCAGCAGGCCGCCGTGATTGCCGCAGTAGAAGCCGTACTCGACGAAGTAGGGAGCCGGGCAGATGACCTCGTCGCCGGGCGAGAGCACGGTGTGAAAGAAGCAGTTGAGGCCGCCGGCGGCGCCCACGGTGAGGACTAGATTGTCGGCGCCTATGGGCAGGCCCTGATCCTGGCTGAGCCAGGCGGCCAGGGCGGCGCGGGCCTCGGGGTAGCCGGCATTGGGCATATAGCTGAGGCTGGCTGGGGCAGAGAGCTGTCCGGCCAGGTCGCGGATAGTCTCGATAATGGCGGATGAGGGCGGCAGGTCGGGGTTGCCCAGGCTGAAATCAAAGACCTGCTCGGCGCCGTAGCGCTGCTTAAGCTCGGCGCCGGCCTCGAACATGCGGCGTATCCAGGAGGAGCTTTGTTGGAAAGAAGTGATCTGTGGAGAGACTAATGACATGATATACTGCTTTTTTAGGATAATAAAAGACAGGAAGGTATATGAAGATTTTTATTGTTTTCAGGCCTACATGTTATCGAGCAGGGTGAGGAAGTCGCTCTGGGCTTGTTGGAGACTGCCTGGGTAGAGCGCGCCGCCGCCCAGAGTGAGCCAGCCGGAGAAATGATGGCAGCGCAAGATAGAGATCAGCTCTTTGATTTCGGCGTTGCCGCGAGCCAGTCGGGCAGGGCGCTGGTCCCATGTGACATCGGCGACATCGAGCTGGCCGATACTCTTGATGAAACGCCCGATGCGCCAGGAATGCAGAAAGGGATTCTCGTTGGCCAGGACAAAATTGCAGGGGCTGAAGACGGCCTGACAGGAAAATTTTGCGGCCAGGGGGGCAAAGAGGCGGCGGAACTCAGCGCTGTTCTCGATGGAGTTGCACAGGTCGAAGGCGATGTTGTGCTCAGCCAGCATTGCCAGTGTCTCGGCGTTATGCGGCAGTGGCAGGATCAAGCGTTCGACAGCGGCGGCCTGGAGTTGTTCCAGCAGGCGCTTGGAGTCGGCGGGCAGGCAGGGCAGGCGCAGAGCGCTTATCTGAATGCCGGCCTGCCTGAATTCGGCCACGGCGGCCCGCAGCTTTTCAGGGCTTAGGTTGATGACGGAGCGGCCCTGCAAGTAGTCCAGCTCGACAAAATCAATGCCGCAGTCTTTCAGCTTGTCGATGATTTCCGGCACATAATGCCCTGCTAGTCTGGCCGAGGCGGCCAGCTTGAAGCTTTCCTGGCTGGCGATGCGCTGGCGGAAGAGGGCGGCACGCTGAGTGACGCAGTCGGCGCAGGCCGGATTGTCGCAGAGCACAAAGGCGGGGTCGGCAGTGCCCAGCTCCTGGCAGAGCTGCAACATCTCCTGGGACTTGATAAGGCGCAGGGCGGCATTGCCGATGCGCGTAGTCTGCATAATGCCGGCCTGGCGGAAATGCCGGTCCAGGCCTATGAAATCGCGGTGCGGCCCGGGGTAGTGCTTCCAGGTCTTGCTGCGGGTTTTGCCTTCCGGGTCGCAGACGCTGGCGCTCTTGTCGGAGAGATAGGGCAGTTTGAGCAGGGCCTCGGCGCTGTGCAGGCTGGTGTTGCGGTCCTGGTCCACGCCCAGCAGGCAGATAAGGCCGCCAAGTTCGGCGATTTTGAGATATGGGCTGCCTTCGCCGTGGGCGCTCTCGCAGTGCCAGTGTCCGGCGCAGAGCTGTTGGGCATGTGGTCCTATGGCGGCGACGGTGCCCAGCGGGGCGTCGCTAAAGACGGCCTGGGGGTGCTGTTTGACGGTTTCAGTCAGTATGCCCAGCGAGCCGAAGGCGGGCACCGCCAGGGTGCCGTCTTTGCCTAGCACCTGCAGAAATGCGTCTATGACCAGCTCGGGGCTGCATGCCAGTTCGCCCAGGCTGAGCAGGGAGCTGTGCAGGAGGACTATGTCGCCGGTTTTGAGGCCGGCCTGTTTGAGGGCCTGGATAAGGTTGGAGTTTGACATGGCTGTACTGTTGAAAGGGAGTCTGGGAGCATCAGTTAAAGTTTGGACACGAAGACACACTAAGACACACTAAGACACACCAAAACGGGCAAGCGGCTTGTGCGCCGCCTGGTCATTAGGGGGTTTTAATGTCGGTTTCGGTGATTTCGGCGAGGAGGCGGCAGGGGAACTGGGTGAGGCCGGGGAATTTGGGAAAGGCCACGGTGAGCAGGAGCGGAGCGGAAGGCAATTGATAAAGCCGGACCGGTTCGCAGACGCAGCAGACGCCGGCTTGGAAGAGGCGCAGGAAGACGCCCTCGAGGGACTGGCTCTCGTAGATGTCGGAGACTAGGAGGCGACAGCCGCTGTGGATGATCCAGTCGACGGCGTCCAGGCTGAGATAGACCGAGCGGGTCTCGATGTGCTCGGGGTCTTTGTCGCCCAGGGCATTGATGACCAGGGCGGGGCTGTCGGGCGTCTTGGCGCAGGCGGCTTGCAGGTCGGCGGCGCTGACGGCTCCGGAGCCGGATTGTCGTTGCAGGCGGACTAGGCTGGCGGGTACGCGGTAGAGCTGCTCTATTGGGTAGTTGTCGGCGCGCAGGCCGTCGTCACACTCCTTGATGTGGCCGGGCAGGTCGAGGTAGGTGCCCTGCATGGAGCCTGATTCGAAGCGGTGTATGATGCCGGTGTAGGCGCTGTTGGCTGAGCGTAGCGGCTTTTCTTCGCTGTGTTGGCGGTAGCCGCCGGGGGAGCCGACGTAATCCCGGGTGAGGTCTAGTAACATGGTGTGTCTCAGTGTGACTTGGTGTATCTTAGACCGCGTCCAAAAAGGGGGGCGGCATAGTAGCGCCACTACGAGGCGCTACAAATGGACTTAAACTGTTGGATACAAATAAAATCACGTGGTTGGTGTTTCCCCACGCCGGCTAAAGCCGGCGAAGAGCGCAAGCTAAAGCTTGAACTACGAACATACGCCGGCTAAAGCCGGCGGAGAACAGTTCCACCCCCTTTTTGGACGGGGTCTATCTTAGTGTCCCAAAAAACTAGAGCTTGAATTTTGGGCTTTGCGAGAGGAAGCTGTGTGGGTTGTCGAAGAAGATGCGTTCGAGCATTTTTTCGCTGTGTCCACGGCGGCGCATTTCGAAGATGGCCTGATGCAGGGTGGCCGGGTCTGAGGGTCCCCAGTCGCCGGAGGCGTCGACCATGAGTCTGGCCTCGGGATGGCGCTCAATGATGTCCACTACTCGCGGCGGCGAGTTTTTGGTTATGGGATATATGGTCATTGAGGCCCAGTAGCCGGCTTCGAGCACCATTTCCAGGGTATGCTCCTCGATGTGGTCGAAGCAGACTTTTTTCCGGTTTAGCTCGGGTCGGTTATTCAGGCTGTCCAGCATCATTTTGGTGCCCTTGAGCTTGTCGTTGAGATGCGGCGTGTGCAGCCAGAGCAGCTGGTCCATTTTGATGGCCAGGTCCACCTGCTCTTCGAAGATGGCCAGCTCATTGGCGGTGTTGAGATTGAGTCCTATCTCGCCTATGCCTATGGCGTTGTCCTTGGCCAAGAATTCGGGGATAAAGGAGATGACTTCGCGGGAGAGCACCAGGTCTTCGGCCTCCTTGGGGTTCATGCAGATATAGCAGTAGTGCTTGATCATGTACTGGGCGGCGCGCTTAGGCTCGAATTCGGTGAGATGCGTGAAGTAGTCGTGGAAGGCCTGGGCGGAAGTGCGGTCGTATCCGGCCCAGAAGGCAGGCTCGCAGCAGGCCACGGTGTGCATCTGGGCCATGCGCTCGTAGTCCTGGGTGGTGCGCGCAATCATGTGTATATGTGGTTCGATAACTCGCATTGTTTGAGTCCTGTTTTATATTAGTCGCTTTACAGGCGGGGAGTAAATGATAAGTTATACCCTGAAACCCTTTTTTGCCAATGATGAGGGGGGAGGGGGAGGACACTAAGGCACACGAAGATACACTAAGGCACACTAAGTGGCTCATGCGGCGGCTGGCGCCGCCGCATGAGCCAAAGTTGCCTATAGTATATCTGTGTTTCTCGTAAGGTGAGGTGGAGGAGTAGGGGAGGGGGGGGAGTGGGGGAGGACACGAAGACACACGAAGATACACTAAGGCACACGAAGCTACACTAAGAAGAGAGATATGGAAAACAAATTTGAGACGGATGGAGTGCGGGTAATGTCTGAGCTGTCGGCTGACCTGCGCAAGGAGCTGGCCAAGGTGATCATAGGGCAGGAGGAGGTGATCGAGCAGATCATCGCCAGTATCTTCGCCGGCGGACATGCGCTGCTTACGGGGCTGCCAGGCCTGGGCAAGACCCTGCTGGTGAAAAGCATGGCCAGGCTGATGTCGCTGCGCTTCAAGCGTATTCAGTTCACCCCGGACTTGATGCCGGCGGATATCTTCGGCACCGAAGTGATGCAGGAAGACAAACAAAGCGGCGAGCGCAGCTTCCGCTTTGTGCAGGGGCCGGTGTTTACAAATATATTGCTGGCTGACGAGATCAATCGCACGCCGCCTAAGACGCAGTCGGCTCTGCTGGAGGCCATGGGCGAAGGGCAGGTGAGCGCCGGCGGCAAGACATATGTGCTGGAAGAGCCGTTTTTCGTGCTGGCCACACAAAACCCCATAGAGCTGGAGGGTACCTATCCGCTGCCGGAAGCGCAGCTGGACCGCTTCCTGATGAATATAGTGATGGACTACCTGCCGCTGGAAGAGGAAGAGCGCATGGTGACGCTGACCACAGCGCCGGAACAGGTGGAGCTGAACGCCGTGCTGAGCGCCGAGGATATACTGGAGGGGCGCAAGCTGGTGAGACAGGTGCCGGTGTCTAGTAACGTGGTCTCGTATGCCGTGAGGCTCTGTGCCGCCACCAGGCCGGGGAGTGAAACGGCCGGCGCATTGGTGAATGAAATGGTGAAGTGGGGGGCAGGCTCGAGGGCCTCGCAGGCCCTGGTGCTGGCAGGCAAGGCAAGGGCCTTGCTGCAAGGGCGGCGCAATGTGGCCTGCGAAGACCTGAGAGCCTTGCTGATGCCAGTGCTGAGACATAGGGTGCTGACTAATTTCAAGGCCGAAGCCGAGGGACTCAGTGTGGTGGACCTGTTAACGGAAGTGCTTAAAGAAGTGGCCGAATAGGGGGGAGGGGGAGGACACGAAGAGACACGAAGGGACACAAAGACACACTAAGGGCTTATACGGCGGCTGGCGCCGCCGCATAAGCCGGGTTTTCTTATTTCAGCGGATGAATCTCTTCCATTCCAGCTTGCCGCGGCTGCCAAAGTTGACTAGCAGTCCTATTTTCGAGCCGGTGGCCCTCAGATAATTGAGTATTTGCGCCACCTCCCGGTTAGACAGCTGTTCCACCACCTTCAATTCCACGATGATCTGTCCGAAACAAAACAAGTCCGCATAATAGACCTTGTTCAAAGGCCGGTTTTTATAGAAAATCCGCAATGGTCTTTGTGCTTCAAAGCCGATTTTCAGCTCACGCATCTCCAGTTCTAGCGCCTCCTGGTAGACCGCTTCCAGGAAACCCGGTCCCAGCTCGCGATGCACTTCCATGGCGGCGCCGACAATCGCAAAAACCTCGTCTTTCATAAACAGCTCTGCCATCCCGCCATCTCCTTTTCCGGAAAGCAACACCAGGAGCAAAGCTCCCCGACAGCGGCTAAAATAATCGCGCAAGCAATAATTGCCCATCCAGTCATAAACATTAGGATTCCTCCCTTTCGTGTGCCTTAGTGTCCTCCCCTCCGGCAACTCATATCAACGTTATATTATATGTTTCACCCATTTAGTATATCCTCAAAGGAGACAACATGCCAGAATCGTATTTGCAGACTCTTTTTGCCGAGCGCATCGGCGGCTCAAGCTTCGGCAAAGACAGCACCATCTACAAATTCGAGAAGATCAAGCGCGCCAAGGCCGCCGCTCTGAAGGCCAATCCTGGCGCCGAGCTTATAGACATGGGCGTAGGCGAACCCGACGACAAGGCCTTTCCCGAGGTGCTTGAGGCTCTCAGTGCCGAGGCCGCCAAACTTGAAAACCGTTTCTACTCCGACAACGGCTGCTCCGAGTTCAAGCAAGCCGCCGCTACTTATATGCAGGAGCTGTATGGCGTGCAGCTGGACCCCGAGACCGAGGTTCTCCACTCCATAGGCAGCAAGTCCGCTCTCAGTCTACTGCCCAGCTGCTTCATCAATCCCGGCGATATCTCCGTTATGACTGTGCCCGGCTATCCGGTCATGGGCACCTGGACCAAGTACCTGGGCGGCGAAGTGGTCAACCTGCCCCTGCTTAAGGAAAACAATTTCCTGCCTCAGCTCGAGCAGCTCAGTGCCGAGCAGAAAAAGCGCTGCAAGCTGATTTACTTGAATTACCCCAACAATCCCACCGGCGCCTCGGCCAGTCCCGAGTTCTACGACCAGGCTATTGCCTTCGCCAAGGAAAACAACTGTCTTTTGGTGGTCGATGCTCCTTATGCACCGCTTAACTTCAGCGGCAAGCCTTTAAGCATACTCTCTCGTCCCGGCGGCAAAGACTACGCCGTCGAGCTGCACAGCATGTCCAAGGGCTTCAACATGACCGGTTGGCGCCTGGGCTGGGTCTGCGGCAACTCCGAGGCCATCAAGGCCTTCGCTGCCGTTAAGGATAACGCAGACTCCGGGCAGTTTCTCGCCATTCAGAAAGCCGCCATCCAGGCACTGCGCAAGCAGGCCGAGATCACCCCGCAAATCGGCGAAAAATATCGCCGTCGCCTGGCTGCCCTGGTTGACACACTGCAAAGCCTGGGCTTTGACGCCAAAATGCCCGAAGGCTCCTTCTTCCTATACGTCGAGATACCCAAGGGAATCAAAGGCGGACGCCGTTTTGCCAACGCCGAGGAATTCAGCCAGTGGATGATCAGCGAAAAGCTCATCAGCACTGTGCCCTGGGACGATGTCGGCCACTTTGTGCGCTTCAGCGCCACCTTTGTCGCCCCCGGCCTCGAAGAAGAGCGCCGCGTCCTCGAAGAAGTGCGCAAACGCCTGCAACAACCCGCCTTTGAATTCTAAGCACGAACAAGTTGAAAACTAAACAGAAAGGGGCTCCACGGCTGCAGCCGCGGAGCCCCTTCCTGTCCTTCACCTCCCCCATCATCATGTCCGACCTCGCACGCACATCCACCGAGTCCTGGCATTTCTGGCAGGACACAGCACGCTCACCGGCCTATAATATGGCGGCCGACGAGGCACTCCTCAACAACGCCACGCGGCGCGGCCTCCCTCTCCTGCGCTTCTACACCTGGGATCGCCCCAGCGTCTCCATAGGCTACATACAGCGTCACAGCGCCGCCCCTGCCGGCTTTGCTGTGGTTCGTCGTCCCACTGGCGGCGGCGTAGTATATCACGATCACGACTTTACCTATACGCTAGTCTTTCCCCGCGGTCACCGCCTCACCACGCTGGATCGCAATCAAAGCTACGACGACATCAACCGCTCTGTGCAGCAGGCTCTGCTTTCCCTGCGTCTGCCCGCCAGTCTCTCCGAAGACCAAATTTCCGCCGAGGTTGACCGCCAGGCGATGGTCTGCTTCAGCAATCCCACCCGTTACGACATACTTTTAGGCGGACGCAAGGTGGGCGGCAGCGCGCAGCGCCGCAACCAGCATGGCATTCTGCATCAGGGCAGTCTTCACTTCGGCGCTCCTCTGCCCGTATCCCGCCAAACTCTGGCCGCGGCCATCAAGCAGGCCTTCACGGAGACCATGCAGGTCGTCTTCAGCGACTACCAACCCGACCCTGAACTAAGCCAACAGATCGACACCCTGGCTCAGGAAAAATATGCCACTTCCGCCTGGAACCAGCGCCGTTGACCCTTAGTGTGTCTTTGTGCCTCTTCGTGTCTCTTCGTGTCCTCTCCCGTCCTAGCGCAGGTGGTCAAGCTTGGACTCTCCGCTTGGTGCTGTGACACAGCGCCAGAGCTGCCAGCCTCCGGGGTATTGTTTTTCCAGCAGCAGCCAGTCGCGTCCGCGGCGATGTATGTCTGCCAGGACCGGGTGTTTTTTCGGATATAGTTCTCCGTTGTTCGGCGGTATCAGCAGGTGCATTTGTTCGTCTTTGGCTTGTTCATGCAGCATTTGCTCGTGGAAGTCCAGTCTTGCCAGGAAGCGTTTCTCTGGTCGGTCCGGGTATGTGCTTGCCAGGGGCAGTCCATAGAGCATGATGCGCGAGTCTGGCCAGAAGCGGTCTATGTGTTGGCAGAGCAGTTCGGCGGGCACGCTGGCCGGCTCCGGGTCTTGGAAAGGTTTTGTCAGGTTAGGGAAGACGCAGAAGCCGCAGAACATCAGTGCCAATGCGGCGCACCAGGCTAGGTTTTCGCTGATGCGGGTATTGAAATTACTGTAGCTGAATACGAGGAAGAGGAGCAGCAGCGCCATTCCGGAGAGAGTCGCCACTCCGGCGGGATGCACTTGCAGGGCGCGGCAGGCCATGAAACAGAGCGGCAGCAGCAGGAATGCGGCCTGCAGCAGGCGCGTGCCCATGCTTTGGTCTGAGAACTGCGCCGCGATGAGCAGCACCAGGAGTCCCAGCAGGTAGAAGAAGAGCAGCTGGCTCATGGCGCCTTGCTTGAAGAGAGCCAGGTTCATGGAGCCGGCGCGCAGCCAGAAGTCGCGCAGCAGGAAGAGCGGGTCGTTCATGATCAGCCAGTTCCAGATAAAAAGCAATGCGAAGCAATAGAGCAGGGGCATGCCCAGAACGGTGGGCAGGCCGGCGAATTTTTCCGGCTCGCCCAGTTTTTTTCTGATTTCCGCCAATGCGATGACATAGCTTAGTGCGGCTAGCAGTATTGCGCTTGCTCCGCAGAGGCATAGCAGTCCCAGGAAGAGCGCTCCTGCGACCAGGTGTCTGAGTTCCTGATCATGCTGCCAGAGGCACATATGATAGAAGAATCCGGCGTATACCGCGGCGCTGATCCATCCGGGGTCGGCTGTGCCGAACAGGAATGGGTCTTTCCAGCAGAAGAGCAGCAGTGCGATGAGCAGCAGTGGCAGCGGGGTCTGCCAGCTTTTTCCGAAGAGGCGCTGCAGTTTGAACATCCGGTTCAGGCAGTATGCCTGTGCCAGGGCGCAGAGCAGCTTGCTGGCGCTGAGATTGAGGAGCTGCAGCGGGGCGGCGAAGACAAGCAGCAGCAGGCTGGGCAGGGGGGCGTATTCGAGGCTGCCCACCAGGGCCTGGCGACCCCAGAGCTGGCCGGAGAGCAGCGCTTCGGCGATGGCCAGGTGTCGGCGCATGGCCAGGCTGTCGGCGCTGAGCATGAAGAGATATAGCAGCAGTGCCACCAGGAGCCAGAATGCGGCTTCGAGCATTTGTCTGCGGCTGAAAAAAAGCTTGACTTTTGCGGGCATCAAAGCCTCCTCGACAGTGTGACTTTGGGTTGATTGCTGTGCCTTTGTGTGACTTGCCGCGTCTTTCTCTGTGTTCGTGTGCAAAGTCACTCCTTTGCCTCGAGGTGTTCGAAGACTGATTCCGGGTTGGCGAAGTGCTTGGTTTTTTCCCAGTGATGCGGTTTAGTGATAAGCTGCAGGAACCCCTTCCAGGCTCCGAAGCTCATTAGTATCCAATAGAATGGCATGAGTGCGGCATAGTAAGCCAGTCTTCCCACGCCGCGGCGCACGCATGCGATGCCGGCGGTGTATGCGAAGATGAAGTTTCCGACAAACAGGCAGATGCTTCCCATAATAAAGATAGGCAGCGGGAAGAACTGCGAGACGAAGTCGGGTTTAAAGATTAGCCATCCCAGGGTGAGTATCCAGTAGAGCGGGTTAATTAGCTGGCTGAAGAAGTTTCCGCCGACGAAGAGGTGGAACTGGAAGCTATTCCACAGTCCCAGTTTTCTATGCATGCCGAAGAAGTCTCTGGTTTGCACCAGGTATGTTTGTATATATCCTTTTACCCAGCGCGAGCGTTGTGCGATCCAGTATGGCAGCACGTGGCAGGCCTGTTCCCAAGTGGTCGAGTCCACGATGCGCGTTCGCCATCCTGCCACGAAGAGTCTCAGGCCCAGGTCGCAGTCTTCGGTGACGTTATATTCATCCCATGCTCCGACCTGTCTGAGTATGGACAATTTGAAGTGATTTGAGGTTCCTCCCAGCGGTATTGGTGCCTGCAGCAGGTCCAGTCCTGGTAGGCATAGTCCGAACCAGTT
>JAAZIY010000244.1 GCA_012800625.1 Lentisphaerota bacterium | reverse complement strand
TCGCTGAGGACGCCCTGGGGCCGGTCTTGGACCTGGTGTTGGGCGGCAAGGCCAAAAGCGACACTTCAAACTCGCTGCAGCTGATGAAATTTGGCGATAGCGACTATAGCGCCGGTTTAAATATGGAGCTGCCTTTGGAGCGCACCAATGAGTTGGTGCAGTATAAGCGTAGGCTGATTGCCGAGCAGCAGCAGGAGCGCGAGATTGTCAAAGCTCGCGACAATATCATCGGGGACTTGCGCAATGTTTGGCGACAGCTGCGCTCTTATGAGCAAAGCTATCAGATTCAAAAGGTAAGCGTGACGCTTTCGGAGAAGCGTGTGGAAAGTACACAGCTGCTTTTCGAGGGCGGGCGGGTTGATATACGTGAGCTTTTGGATGCCCAAGACGACTTGAGCAACGCGAAAAACTCGCTGACTCGCTCCCTGGTTAATCATCGCATTAGCTGGCTAAAGCTGCTCTATCAGCTAGGGCAGCTGCCCATAGACCCAGGCAGCCTCTGGTCCGAACAGCTCGAGCTGGTAAGCGAGGCGGGACATTAAGGCATGCGAAGGGGGAGGACACGAAGGTACACGAAGATACACTAAGAGACACTAAGGCACACGAAGGTCAGCTCCCAGGTTTGTTGAGCTGGGGCAATTATGATTTGCCTAAACTTTTAACTATAATATTGAAATCGGGAATTCGGAATGAACACAGTAGGCAGCAACCGCCTCGGCATTATCTTTTTTTGTGCTCTACTTTTGCTTTTTAGTGCTTGCAAGAAGGATGAGACGCGTCAGGCTCAGGATTTTTACCAGGTGGCTTTGGGCAATCTGGATATCAGTGTGGTGGAGAGCGGGTCGCTTGAGACCCTGGTGTCCAACGACATTGTGCAAAACATTCGTCGTATGGCCAAGATACTTGAGATTGTTGACGAAGGCACCATGATTACCGCCGAGGATGTGAAGAATGAGCGTGTTTTGATTCGTTTCGAGACCAAGGAGATCGAGGACACGCTTTTCGAGCATCAGACCGCCTTCGAGAACGCGGAGTCTTCTTTCACGCAGGGCGAGGAGTCGCTCATTATCCAGACCAGCGACAACGAGACCTCTCTGCGCAACGCCGAGCTGGCAGTCGTTTATGCCGAGAACGATTTGCGCAAGCTGGTTGGCGACCGCATGGCCGATCGTTTTGCCGGCACTGAGAAGCCCAGCGACATTGCCGCTCTGCTTGACGACCCCGAGCTGGGCGGCCAGGCCAGGCAGGACCTGACCACTCTGGGAAGCGATATAGAACTGGCGCAGATACGCCTCAACCGGGCCAGTCAAAAGCTGGAGTACACCAGGAAGCTTTACGAGAAACAATTCGTGAGTAAAAACGAGCTTGAGACTGACGAGCTTGAGCTTGAAACCCAGAAGAAGACCCTGGTCACCGCCAAGGGTAAGTATGATATTTTCCGTCGTTATGACTTCATCACTAATTTTCACCGTGTTTGGGCCACTTTGATAAACTCGAAAGAGAGCCTGATTCGCACCAAGGCGGTGAACCGCTCCAGGCTGGTTTCAGCGGAGGCGGTTTTGCGTTCTCGCCGGCAGAATCTGCTGCGTGCCACCACTAGGCTTGAGGAGACCAAGAAGGCTCTGGAAAACTGTACTATCCGAGCCACGGCGCCGGGACTGGTGGTGTATGAGACCCCGCCGCGCTGGATGAACACCGGCCCCATACGCCCCGGTGTGGAAACACGCCACCGACAAACAATTATCAAGCTGCCGGACCTGGGGCAGATGGCGGTGAAGGTCAATATACACGAGTCGCAGGTGGACTTGATTTCGGTGGGTATGCCCGCCATTATCAGCGTGGACGCCATGCCCAACCAGACTTTCACGGGAAAAGTCAACAAAAAGGCGCTTTTGCCCAGTTCTCAGAATCAGTGGCTGACGCCGGATGTCAAGGTGTATGAGACCCTGGTTTCCTTTGACCAATCCGACCCCAACCTGCGCCCCGGCATGAATGCCAGTGTTGAGATCGTGGCCGAACAGCTGCGCGACGTGCTGTATGTGCCCAGCCAATCTGTGCGTAGCAATGCCTCCGGCGAGCACTACTGCTTTAAGGAAGAGGGCAAGCCGGTGCGTGTGGAGCTGGGTAAGCGCAATCAGTCCTTCGTCGTTGTACTTTCCGGCCTGGCGCAGGGAGAGCAGATACTTATGGCACCGCCGCCGCTGGTGGAAAGTAAATCGCAGAATGGCGATTCGGAGCTAGAGAAGATCATGGCGGCCCAGGAACAGGCAAAGGCAGCTAAACAGCGGGAGTCAGCAAAGACCGAAGAGAATAAAAAGGAAGAGGGTGCCGCCGAGGCTAAAAACGAGAGCGATACCAAAGATACAAAAGAGGACGAGGCACTGACTATAGACAAGAGCAGCAACGAAGGCACAGACGGGGGAGAGGACACCAAGGCAAACTAAGCCCAAACCTCCCAGAAAGCCTCTGCTTGCTTTGTCTTCATATACGATTTTTCTAGTTTGATTTTTTAGCATGGCAATACGCAATAAAAAAAGCAAGTCCGGTTCACTTTCATCTGACGAGCATGTAATCCAAATCAAAGATTTGTGCAAGAATTTCCAGATGGGGGATACTGTAGTGCAGGCTTTGCGCGGCATCAGCTTTGATTTAGCGCATGGCGAATATATGTCTATCATGGGCACCAGCGGCTCGGGCAAATCGACTTTGCTTAATATCCTGGGTTGCCTGGACATACCCAGCAGCGGGGAGTATTTTCTCGACGGCCTGGCCGTGGCGCAGATGTCGGACAATGAGCTTAGCGCCGTGCGCCGCAAGAAGATAGGCTTTATTTTTCAGTCTTTTAACCTACTTGGCCAGCTTAGCGTGCTGGAGAATATCTCGGTGCCGCTTTTTTATCAGGGCTGGGCTGAGAAGGACAGCCGCGAGCGCGCCGCCAAGCTGGCCGAACTGGTGGGGCTGGGGCACCGCCTGAAACATAAGCCTACCGAGCTTTCCGGCGGCCAGTGTCAGCGAGTGGCAATTGCGCGTGCCCTGGCAAATGAGCCGGCCCTTATCTTCGCCGACGAGCCTACCGGCAACCTGGATAGCGCGACAGGCAGGGAAATCATGCAGATACTGGATGGGCTGGCAAGCGAAGGACGCACCATTATACTGGTGACTCATGAAAGAGACATCGCCGAACACGCTAAACGAATAATCAACCTCACTGACGGGGTTATCGCCAGCGATGAACGCCATCCTTAGGCCACTAAGGGACACGAAGGGGGAGGCCACGAAGGGGGAGGACACGAAGACACGCTAAGGCACACGAAGAGACACGAAGGCTCTCCAGTTTGTCTGCGCTGCGTTATTTTTCCAACTGACTTTTTTACTGTTTTCATGCGACATTACCTTTACAAGATCAAGCGTGTTGGCAAGCTGGGCGCCACCAGTCTTTTCGAGCACAAGCTGCGCAGTTTTCTGACTGCGCTGGGCATTATATTCGGTGTTAGCAGCGTGATTGCCATGCTTGCCATAGGTGAGGGCGCCAGCTATGAGGCGCGCGAGCAAATTCGCAGCATGGGCAGCACGAATATTATTATCCGTTCACGCAAGCCGGAGGACAGCGGTTCGTCTACCAAGCAACAGAGCCGTCTGAGTATTTATGGCTTGACCTACCAGGATGTGATGCGCATCAGGGCGCTGTATCCCGATGTGCAAATCCATGTGCCGGCCAGGGAAATCAGCGCCAGGCTGCGTTTTCAAGATGTCAGGCTGCCGGGCAAAGTGGTAGGGACGGTGCCCTGGTTTCTGGACAAGTCGCCCATGCGCGTGCAACAGGGCCGGTTTATTGACGAGTATGATGTTGAGACAGTGAGCAATGCCGTGGTGCTCTCCGAGTCCACTGCCAGGGCGCTGATGCCCTTGGACTACCCCATAGGCAAGAATATCTATTTGGGCGACAAGGCCTTTACAGTGGTCGGCGTGCTGGCCGAGCGCAAAAAAAAGGAGGCCAAGGAGAAAAAGAGCGGGCGGGATGTGTACGAGGTCTTTGTTTCCATCAGTTCGGCTAAGAACCGCTTTGGCGAGACCATAGTGAAGCAGGAGACCGGCTCAGTCAGCATGGAGCGCGTGGAGCTGCACGAGCTTACCTTGACTGCCCCCAGTGACGAGGCCGTGCTGCCCATCGCCAATTCAGTGCGCTCGACTTTGCAGTTCTATCACAAGGAGGCGGATTTTGAGATCACCGTGCCCCTGGAGCTGCTGCGCCAGGCCGAGCAGACCAAGAGGATTTTCAATATTGTGTTGGGCAGCATCGCGGCCATCAGCCTGCTGGTGGGCGGCATAGGCATTATGAATATTATGCTGGCCAGTGTCACGGAGAGAACCCGCGAGATCGGCATACGCCGCGCTTTGGGCGCCACCCGCGGCGACATAATCCTGCAGTTTATCACCGAGGCCTTGCTGCTTTCTTTGGCTGGCGGGCTAATCGGGGTGGGCCTGGGCGTGGCGGTGCCGGCCCTGGTCTCGCATCTGGCCGGCCTGGCCACCATAATCAAGATGCATTCGCTCATCCTGGCCTTTTCCATCTCCATGCTTATCGGCATGGTTTTCGGTATCTATCCGGCCTTCAGAGCCGCCGCCTTGTCGCCTATCGAAGCGCTAAGACACGAGTAAAAATATTCTCTTCGTGTGCCTTGGTGTGTCTTAGGAACTGTGAAAATTTAAGTTGTCAAAGTTGAGTTGTTTCTGGTCAGTATG
>JAAZIY010000243.1 GCA_012800625.1 Lentisphaerota bacterium | reverse complement strand
CGCGCATCGAGTTGATGCGCACGCCGAAGAGCAGCACCGCTAGCAATAGGCATAGCGACGCAGTGAAGAGTAACAGCGCCTGCCGCGTGTCCAGTTTTAATTCGAGCCGCGAGACCGCGAAGAGTGCCGGCACCGACAGCAGAAACCACAGCGACTGGCGCATGAAATAATAGTATTCGCTCTCGCTGGCGCGGCTGCTGACTAAAATGCCCAGACAGCCCAGAAAGGCAAAAAGGAGAAAAAATAACTTTAGCCTGGTAAACCTAATACGCATTGCATATACTTAAAAACCTGCTGTGACTTGCTGTCCAAAAACCTGGCTGTTACTCGGCTGCGCCGCTTTTGCGGGGCAAGACGACATCGCCGCCATTGCCGGAGTTTGAGAGCATGCGGTCAAAGAGGCGGCTTAGTGCGCCGCCTTTCCGGCTTATGGCATAGCGCATTAGGCTGGCTCGCAGGCGCGGTTCATATTGCAGCTCCAGCCCGGAGACTCCCAGTTCCAGGCCGCTGTGTTCATCGATTTCCACCTTCCCCAGCCTGTTCCGCCAGCTGCCGATTTCGCTGTAGCAACGCTGCAGGCGCATTTTAACAAAAAGCGCTCCGTTTTCCAGCTGGGGCAGGGCTTTTTGCATTGCGCTTAGGGGAAAGTCTTCATCGAGCACTAATACTTTGCCGAGCTGCTCTGACAAGCGTGCTGTTTCGAGTGGCAAGGGCAGGTTAAGCGCGGCAATTTGCTGGGCTTGAGCCTGCGCCTCGTCCAGCTTGTCCGGCAGGCGCCAACAGAGACTCAGGCGTCGTTCGGACCAGGCCAGCAGCTCGCCCTCGTGACTGTAGATACTGCCGCGTAGCCCTGGGATGCAAAGCTCCTCGTGTCTTGTTTGTGCCCGGCTTTTTGAACCCTGCCAGGCTAGAAAAGCCGCCTTGGCGACCAGGATGGCACTAAGCAGTGTCATGACGAGCAAAAGCTGCCCTATGCGTGTCTGTATTGAACTCTGAAGGAGCCTGCTGTTCTCAGAGTCCTGCCGCATATTATTATCTGCCTTTTATATTTGCCGCCTCGAGCAAAAGCATTGCGTTTTCAGCGCTCAACTCATGACTCTGCCCTGCGTACAGCTTGCAAGCCAGGCTGCCGGCATCCTCAGGGAGGCGGGCCTTGCAAGCCAAGGCGGCGCGACTCATGCCGGCAAAAAGCCAGCAGAACAAAAAAGCCAGCAGGAGGATGAAAAACCGCAGGCCTTTTTCACTGTAAAAATATGCCATGTTCTCCCATGCTCCGCTTGATGAATATATGTATGGGGCTTGAGACTAGACCGCCGCCAAAAAGAGTTTGCCAGGATTTTGCACACTAAGACACACTAAGACACACTAAGGCAGGTCTTGGCTTTCCTGCTTCGCTTCCAGCTGCATGGCCTCCAGGCGGTCCAGTTCGGCATTCAGCAGCTCGAAACGCTGCGGTTGCCAGACTTCGAGGCTTTCGCCGTAGCCGGCCAGCAGCACCAGTTCGCCGCATTGTAGCGCGGCACGCTCTCTTAAAGCCGAAGGGATGCTGACTCTGCCCTGGGCGCTGATTTCAGTGCTGTGGGTGAAGCGCGTGAAAAGCCGCTGCCGTTGCCGCCCGGCAACACTGTCCAGATTGCTGCTGCTAGCGTAGCCCTGCTCGTAGTACATACGCTCCCAAGTGCTTTTGGGTAGCAAGGCCAGGCAGCCCTCCGGCCAGTAATGCAGCACCAGCTCCAACCCGCCGAAGGCCTTGAAGCAGGCTATGGCCTTCGGGGACAGCTTCAGGCGCCCGTTGGCATCCAATCTGCATTGTTCTGTGCCGCCAAAATGCAAAATGTGACCTCGGGCTTGAATCCAAAATAGTCCAATTTATGCCAAAAAATTCCAGGCAATAGCTTAACTTACGATGATAATCAAGAAAGTCAAGCGCCAAAAAAAGAAAGCGGCATATTTTCTGTTTTTTCTCGGTCTGGTTTTGGCAGGCTTTGGGCAAAAAGTCAATCGGGGCGGGGACAGCAAGTCATGTTTAAGCCGTTTTATGCGGTCCTGCGATTTGTTAAGAATTTTTCCCGTTTGTCTTTTTTTATATTTGGGCTATAGTAAGTTTTGCCGTTATTTCCTTGCAGTCAATTATTTTTGTGGAGCCAGGCATGAGTTTAAAAAGCAGTTGCTGGATGTTTTGTTTGTTGGCCTCTGTATTTTTGTGTCGCTTGCATGCGTCTTCGGGGGTTTTCAGCGTCTCCGCCGGTTTTGACCAGGAGTCTTTCGAGTATAGGCTTGATGAGCTGGAACAGCGTGAATTGCACACTGTGTACAAGATCAGCTTTCCTTCGCCGCTGAAGAGCAAGCTGGAAAGCAATAACACTGTCTATGGCGAGTTCTTTCTGCCCAGGAATATCCCGGAAAACTATCGTTGCCCGGCAGTGCTGGTGAACCATATACTGCATGGTAATTTTGATCTGGAGCGCATGATGTGCACCAGCCTGGCAAACCAGGGCCTGGCCGCCATGTTCATCATGCTGCCATACTATGGCGAAAGAGGCGGCGGCAAAGCCAGAACTCAGGCATTGGAAAATGCCGATAAGTTCATCGAATCCCTGCAACAAGGCATACAGGACAATAGACGGGCAGTGGACCTGCTCTGCTCACGCTCCGATATAGACCCCGCACGCATTGGCTTGACCGGCGGCAGCATGGGAGCAATTACGTCGGCCACGGTCTGCGGATACGAGCCGAGCATCGAAAGAGCCTTCTTACTCCTGGGCGGCGGGAATCTGGAGAAAATCTTTGCGCACCCGGCGCTCGAGACCAGGGCGTTCAGGGATTTTCTGGCCAAGCTAAACCCCGAGCAACGGCAGCAAACCCTGGCCGAGCTGCGCAAAGTCGACCCGCTGACTCAGGCAGGAGCATTGCGCCGCCTGAGCGCCCAGGGCAAGCTGAAGATGATCTGTGCCGCCGAGGACGAGGTCATCCCCCCGTCTTGCTCCAGCGAGCTGGCCGAGG
>JAAZIY010000242.1 GCA_012800625.1 Lentisphaerota bacterium | reverse complement strand
CTTTTTGGATGGGGTCTACCTTAGTGAGACTTCGTGTGTCTTCGTGTCCTCCCCCTTCGTGTGTCTTAGTGTCCAAAATCCTGCCAGGCAAGCTTTTTGGAGGAGGCCTGAGTTTAATCGCGTTTTTCGATTTTCAAGGCGATGGAGCGCTGGAACTCGGGCAGGGTCAAGAGCAGGGGCAGAGCTGCGTCGTCGAGCACGAGCTTTCTTTCCTCTATGATTTCAGCATTGCGCGGATTCATGATTTGCAGCTTATATTCGCCAGGCGGCAGCGACTCGATTTCGATTTTCTGCCCCAGATGTCTGGCGGCTTTGAGATTTTCGACATCGGAATAATAGTAGTCCTCATCAAAAATCCAAGCGTAATAGCGCTCTTCGCCCAGCATTTCATTGAGCGACAAAGCCGTATCCGGCAGCCTGTTTTCTCGGCTGCGCAGCTTGCGTCTGTCAATTTTAGCAGCGAAGCGGCTGATTGCCAAGTAGTTATCATAGAGCTGCTTATCCTCGAGCAAAGCAAACCACCAGTACATGGGCAGCAGGCCGGCGGAGTTGAACAGCCCGGTCCACAGTCCGATTTCTACCTGTTTGACCAGGTTGCCCATGCTGTCGGCGTAGGAAGAGCCGCCGAACTCAGTGATGCCCAGTGGCTTCTCCCATTTTTCGCCGTATTGCACGCCGGTTTTGAGCATATTCACCAGCGCTTTGCTTCCGGCTCCCGGGTTGTAATATGCGTCGGTGGTCAGCCAGTCCAGCTCGGGCAGTTTGGCGATGGCGTCATTAATGCGATGATATCCCAGCATCCAGTGTGTGGTCACCGGGTGCTGCCAGGGGTCTATCTCTTTGATGTACTTTCCCATTTCGGCATGCCAGGCTGCGACGCTGGGATGATGATAGAACTCGATGCTGTTGCCGGTCAGGTCCACTTCGGTAAACAGTTTCCAGGTAAGCAGGTTCGGGCTGGCTCCCCAGCGTGCCACGATATAGTCCATGCTTTGTCGGAAGGCTTGTTTGGCTTGCTCAGAAGTATAAAAGTCCTCGCAGTTTTCCAGGAAACCGCCGTTTACGACATTATACGGGTTGCGCGCCCACTCCGTGTCATATGTGGTGCCGAATTTGCCGTGGTTGTTGATCACCAGGATAAGGTGTATGTCATTTTCCTCGGCCAGTCGCATAATGTGGTCCAGCATCCAGGCTCTTTGCTGGTTGTAATGTCCCACGCCGTGGAATCCAGGCGCATCGTTGATCCACTCGAGGGCCAGCCACCATGATGACATCCACAGCTCGATCACATTGATGCCATACTGCTTATATTTTGGCAGCAGGTAGTCGTATGCGGCTAGCCCCATATCTTGCCATTGTGAGTAGGGAGCCACCTGCTTGTAGCGGTTGTCGAAAGGTGAGCGCAGATTGACGCCCAGGCCCCAGAAGGGGCTGCCGTCATCATAGCGTAAAAAAGCCTTGTTTTCATCATCGCAGCGGACATATCCGCGCCAGGCCTGCCTACCGCCTCGGCAAGAGAAGGACAATTCCGGCAGCTCCCAGTTTTTGCCGTCCACCTCGGCGTGGATGCGCACTTTATAGTTGCCTTCCTGTCTGGGGGTGTAGCGCAGCTGCCATTCAGGTTTGCCGTATGGCTCCAGGCAACTGGTCAGGTCCCACTGTGCCGGGTCGTAGATAAAGCCTTCGTAATAGAAGGCGCGCAGGCTTTCGCGCGTGCCGTCCGGCAGGCTTATCTCCGCCTTGATATTTGCGGAGGCTGGGTTGAATGGGTCCAGCGGCCAGCGATTTAGCTTAAAGCTGAACTGCATGCCTTGGCCTAGTTGCGGACGACGCGGTGTAAATGCCAGGTCGTAGACCGGAGCCTGGCCGGATGGCTCGGGCAGTTGCCAGAGGCTGGCTGAGAGCAGTTCCAGGCTGCCCTCGAACTCGTCCTCAGAGCCGCTTTCCGCCTCGATGGCGAAGCCGTATTCAAGCAGTAGCTTTGTGCTGAGGCAGTTCCAGGCCTGCCTATGTCCTCGCGGCTCCCAGAGTTCTTCGGCCTGCCGGTGTCTTAGCGGCAGGCGCAGCTCCAGCCTGTCTTCCTGCGTCGCGGCAAAGTCGCAGCGGTATTGTCTCCACAGGAAGTCCTTGTCTCTGGTGAAGACGATCAGTCTGGCGCTGTCGGGCAGGTTTTCGGGCACCTTGAAGCTCAGGCGCAGCTCTTCGGCTTTTTGCCATAGTTCGGGCTTGTCGAGCTTACTCTGCACGTACTCTTGCCGACCAGGCAGGCTGATGGGCAAAGGCAGTGTTTGTTCGGCTTTTAGCGCGCTCAGCTTGGCCTTGCCCTCGGCATGCCAGCTGCGCGACTGCCAGCCCTGCAGGGAAAGCTGGCAAAGCGGCTCCTGCGCATGCATAAAACTGTGACTGAACACAAGCATAATCAAGACAAAAAAACCAGGACGAAAAATATGAGCCATATCGTAAAGTAAAAACAAGTGATAAAAACGCGGAGCTACACAATATAAGACGCATAAGCGGCGGCGATTATTGAAGCCAGGCAAAAAAGACTCATTGCCTCCTGCTGTAAGCAGGCTATCCACGCGAAATTTCTTGTCAAAATCGGCCTTGCGCTTTAGCCGCATTTGTATTTGTCTTACTTCGCACTATTGTTTATGCGTATCTACTGTACACTAGGCGAAGACGACTTAGTGCGCCTTTGTGTGTCTTAGTGTGTCTTAGTGTGTCTTAGTGTGTCTTAGTGTGTCTTAGTGTGTCTTAGTGTGTCTTAGTGTCCCAAAACCTGCCAGGGCATCTTTTGGGACGCTGCGCACCAGGTTTAGAACTAAAATAAGGAATAGAGCATGCTACAATTCGCCGTGATGACTTTTATGTACAAGGGCTGGGCCGACTCCGAGCAAGGCTCGCATGAGCTGCTTTTGGAGTGCATAGCCCAGGCCGGCGCCGATGGCGTGGAGGCCTTCTGTAACCATTTCTTTGAAAATAAAGAACTGCAGAAGCTATACAAGAACAAGATGGCTGCGCTGGAATTGAAAATGCCGGTGATGGACCTGATCGCCAATCTGGCTGCACCAGCGGGTGCAGAGAGAGAGGCTGCCTATGAGAATATGCGCCAGGGAATTGACATCTGCGAGTATTTCGGCGTCGAAGTGCTGCACCTGGCAGGCTGCCGCATGCAGGAACAGGCCAACGCCGAAGAGGCACGCAAATGGATCGCCGAGGGAATCCTGCACTTCATCGACGATATTGAAAAACGCGGAATGCAGCTGGCCTTCGAGAATTTCGACCCGGCGCCAGGGCTGATCTGCAGTGCCGCCGACTGCCTGGAAATCATCAGGCTGAGCGGCAACCGCGCTCGTTTCGTCTTTGATACGGGTAACTTTCAGGCGGTAGGCGAAAAGGCGGAGGACAACTTCGAGCTGCTCTTCCCGCATTGCGTTCATTTCCACTTCAAGGATTTTCAGGCCGCCGACAACCCGCGGGGCTATGCCGGCACGCACTTCGGCCAGGGACAGACCGCCAACCGCGAGATAGCCGCCAAAATCGTGGCTGCCGGCTATCAGGGCTGGCTGGCTCTCGAATCATATCCGCAGGATGGCAATGGCCCCCTGGAAACCGTGGCACCGGAGCTGAAAACCCTGAAATCCTATTTTGCCTGAAAAGGGGGAGGAATGCTGAGATGAGCAGCCTGCGTATTCGGGGGGTGGAAAATATTTCCGGCCAAATCGAGATCAGCGGCAATAAAAATGCGGTTCTACCCATGATTGCGGCGGCCTGTCTCTGCGATGAGCCGCTGATACTGCATAATGTGCCCGACATCTTGGACCTGCGCAATATGCTGCAGCTGGCCAATCATCTCGGCGTCGAAACCCAATTCGAGGCCGGCAGCCTGCATATCTGCGCTAAAAACCTGAAGACAAGCCGCATCCCTAAAGAGCTTTGCCATAAAACCCGCACCTCATTCCTCTTTGCCGGGCCGCTGACCGCACGCTGCGGTGAGGCCGAGCTGTTTCCGCCCGGTGGTGATGTGATTGGCAAAAGAAGACTAGACAGCCATTTCTATGGCTTGAAAAAGCTGGGCTTCGAGCTGGACCTGGAGCAGGGCAGCTATAAGTTCAAACGAAAAAAAAGGATGCGGGGCAGCGAGATTTTCTTTGACGAGGCCAGCGTCACCGCCACCGAACATATTATGATGTGCGCCGCCCTGGCAGAAGGCAAGACCATCATCAGAAACGCCGCCTGCGAACCGCACGTCACAGAACTGGCGCGGCTGTTGAATAAAATGGGCGCCAGAATAGAGGGCATGGACAGCAATGTGCTGCACATCGAAGGCGTGGAAAAATTGCAGGGCGCCGAGTTCTGTCTCGAAGGCGACCATATCGAGGCGGCCAGCTATCTGTCGCTCTGCGCCGCCTGTGGCGGCGACCTGGAGATCACTGGCGAGATTTCGCCGCATAACTACTGGATGCTAAGACGTGTCTTCGAGCGCTTCGGACTGCAATTCACCCTGAAACCTGGCTATATACGCATGCAGAGAGAGGGCAAAATGCTGGTGAGACCGGATTTCGGCAATGTCATACCAGTAATCGCCGACGGACCCTGGCCGCAGTTCCCCAGCGATATGATGAGCTGCATGATCACCGTGGCAACACAGGCCGAAGGCACCGTGCTCTTCTTCGAGAAGATGTTTGAAAGCCGCATATATTTTGTCGATAAGCTTATCAGCATGGGCGCAAATGCAGTGGTCTGCGATCCGCACCGCGTGCTGATTTCCGGCCCGGCCCGCCTGCATGGCAGCGAGATACCCAGCCCGGATATACGCGCCGGCATGGCCCTCATTATCGCGGCCTGCTGCGCCAGCGGCGAAAGTCTGGTGAAAAATGCCGACATGGTCTTCAGAGGCTACAGCAACCTGCTGCCTAAACTGAAGAACATAGGCTGCGATATCATGCTCTGCGAGACATAGCCGCCTTAGGAGGCCGGGTCGGTGAATGCATCCACCGCAACTCCTGAGCTGACATTGAAACCGCAGCGGAAAGGCTTGTATGAGCCGCTTGTGGGCTGGTTGGGGCGGTTAGTGAATTCCTCGGCAACCATCTGCGTGATATGCCCGTCCATCATCAAGAAATTACACTTGCCCATGTGGCGGAAATTCATCCAGTCTGTGGAGGCGATCTCATACACGTTTTTCTTGCTGGTGTCACTGCAAAAGTAGGCTTCAGCCGGGCTGGTGAGCACCGTGGTGCGTCGCCACTTGTTGCGTATGGTGTCGCTGGCGCCAGGATACCCCGACAGCGAAGAGTTGATGCCGTAGTGGGTATATTGATATTTTAGAGTAGGTGCCTGATAGCTGCCAAATCCTACCGGTTCGCCAGGACAGACAAAGGTGCCAATGGTGGTGACGCTGTTTTTGTAGATCACCCCATAGCCAGGCGTGCGCCCGCCGGTGCCGGCCAGAAGCAAGGCCCAAAAAACAATGGCGCCCCTGGTTGAGTTGCGCGCCGGCACTATCCAGCCATCGTTGTCATCGCTGTATAGTACGCTGGCAGTGTATATCTGTTTGAGCTGATTGGTGCAGCTGACCGCACGCACACGCTCCCTCGCTTTCGATAAGGCCGGCAAAAGCATGCTCGCTAAAATGGCGATAATCGCGATGACGACTAGCAGTTCTATGAGTGTAAAGCAACGCTTCATGTTAATTCCTCTGGCTGTATGAAAACTCAGATATGTACGACAGCTGGGAAAATTGTGTCATACATTTACATTAACTTAAAGATAAGCTGTATATTTGATTTTGTCAAGTAAACGTGACAAACTTTGCGGCTGTCGCAAAAGCATTAAAAACAGCGTTTTGAGACCTGATTTTTGCAGTGGACGGTTTTTTTATCCTATGTTCATGTTTTTTTGCTTTATTATTGAAGTTTTCACATTTATCATTAATGCCCCTTTTCGCCTAAGACACCTTGCTGTGCCTGCGTGTGTCTTAGAAATTGTGAAAAATTAAGTTGTCAAAGTTGAGTTGTTTCTGGTCAGTATGTACAAGAAAAACCCGAATATACTGTATAGAAAGAAAGCGAATCTGCTCGGCAAAGTTTAATAATTTGTTTTTTCATGATTCCTTAGTACCGGTGCGCAACACTGATACGGTACTTTTATGTGATTTGTTGTGTTGGACACAGAGCTTGGAGCGTCTTATGTCTTGCTGGCGGGGGCGCGAAGCG
>JAAZIY010000241.1 GCA_012800625.1 Lentisphaerota bacterium | reverse complement strand
ATCAAACTCAACGCACTGCGCCTGCGCATCGGAGCCAGAGCCAAAAAACCCGAAGACAACTAAGCGAGTAAATCATGCAAATACAGCTGCTGAAAAGCAAATTGCACCGTGCTGTGCTGACCGCCTGCGACATGAATTACGAAGGCAGCCTGGCCATAGACCTGGACCTGCTCGAGGCCGCCGGCATACTGCCCTACGAAAAAATCTTGGTGGTCAACCAGAGCAACGCGCAGCGCCTCGAGACCTACGCCATTGCGGCTCCGCGGGGCAGCGCCGAGTTCTGCCTGAACGGTGCCGCCGCGCGCCTGGGCATGGTCGGTGACATGATCACCGTTATGTCTTTTGCGCTCGTCGAGGCATCCCAGGCCGCCGACTGGAAGCCCCGGGTCGTGGTACTCTCGCAAAATAACCGTCACTTGACCCTGAAATAATCCCGCCCAGCACCAGAAAGATGCTACAAATGGATACGGATTAAACTTAGTGTGTCTTCGTGTCCCTTAGTGTGTCTTCGTGTTCTTATAGAGGGCGAAGCGCATAATTCATACTCCGAGGAGTCAGCATGCAGCAGATAAAGATAGGTCTGATAGGCTTTGGCACTGTGGGTGCCGGCCTGGTGGAGAGCATACAAAAGAACGGCGAACTGATTGCCAGACGCAGCGGCGTGCTGCCAGTTATCACCAAGATCGCCGACCTTGACCTGCACAGCGACCGCGGCCTGAGTTTGCCCGAGGGGGTGCTTGGCTCTGACGCCATGGCTCTGATTGCCTCCCCCGAGGTTGAGGTGGTGGTCGAGCTGGTGGGCGGCACCACTGCGGCCAGGAGTTTTGTCGAGGCTGCTCTCAAACTGGGCAAGCCGGTGGTCACCGCCAACAAGGCTCTGCTGGCTACGCATGGCGAAGAGCTTTTCGCCCTGGCTAAGGAGCATGGCAGCGAGATTTATTTCGAGGCCAGCGTGGGCGGCGGCATACCTTGCATCAAGGCTCTACGCGAAGGCCTCATCGGCAATCGCATCCAGGAAGTCTATGCCATCCTTAACGGCACCTGCAACTATATACTCTCGGTCATGGAGTCGCACAACCACGACTTCGAGCTGGTGCTCAAAGAGGCGCAGAAGGCCGGCTACGCCGAGGCCGACCCAGGCATGGATGTGGACGGCATAGACACTGCCCACAAGGCCTCCATATTGGCCAGCCTGGTCTTTGGACAGTGGTTCACTGCCGCCGACGTCGAGGTTGACGGCATACGCCAGGTCACGCTGCACGATATCCATTACGCCGCCAGCCTGGGCTACAAGATCAAGCTCCTGGCGGTCATTAAAGAGCGCGCCGGGCGCATACAGCTCAGTGTGAACCCCTCCCTTATACCGGAGCGTTCTCTGCTAGGCCATGTCAGCGGGGTCAACAATGCGGTCTGGGTGAAGGGCGATATCGTGGGCAGCACCATGTATTACGGACGCGGCGCCGGGCGCCAGGCCACTTCGAGCGCCGTGCTCGCCGACATCGTTGATGTGGCCTTGAATCTGCGCGGCAATTGCTCAAACCGCCTGCCTGCCTTTCCGCTCTTCGAGCAATATCAGGGACTGCTCAGCAAGGAGGAGTTGCTTTCACGCTATTATCTGCGCCTCCAGGTCCTCGACCAGCCCGGCATGCTGGCCATTATCAGCGGCATACTGGGGAAATACCAGATCAGCATCGCCTCGGTCACGCAAAAAGAGGAGATAGGCGACCAAGCCAGCGTGCCCATGATTATTTTAACCCACCAGGCCAAGAGCCTGGACATGAGCCAGGCCCTGGCCGAGATCAGCCGCGAAAAATGCGTACTGGGCAAACCGGTGCTCTTCCATATCGAAGACCTGACCTGACCACCCCTTCGTGTGCCTTCGTGTCTCTTCGTGCCCTTTAGTGTCCTCCCCCTTCGTGTGCCTTTGTGGTTCAAAGGCTTTTTGGACGCGGTCTAGCGCCAATAGGCATAGGGCCGGGTGCGGGAGCGGGGAGCAGGCAATGAGCGTATACTACGGCGTGTATGGCGCTCAAATTCTGCGGCGTCTTTTAGCCTTTATTTCGCCTCCCATCAGGTCATAGAACCCCAGCATCATGTAATCAAACCTCTGAAACGCGTCTACCGAACTTTCAAACCATTGCCGGGTCTCCTGGTCGAACTCTGCTTTCTTGCGAGCATGACGTTTGTCAGCCTGGATAAACAAAGAAGTGAAACGATCTATATGGAGTTTTTTACCTGGCGTAAGAAACAGTTGGCGTTCTGCTATGTATCTTAGATAGTAGTTTTCTGTGTTAAAACAGCTTTGCAGTGCGGCAATTACCGGTTCTTGGATTTCATTCCAATGCCTTAGGAATAGCTCCTGGTATGCCTCGTAAACAACGACGGTGATATTCGCCCGGCGCGAGTCGGGGTCGACTTTGGCCAAATGACCTTCGCAGATATTGCGTAAATCTAATACATGCAGTTGGTTGAGAGCCATAAGCCAGCTGTCTTCAAGATTGTAGTCAACCTCGAATTTGCCCCATGTCCGGGATAGTTTTCCAGCCTGATTTGGTTTCATTACAGTTTGCCCTTTTTTCTCTGAGACCTAGTCTACTTGCCGTCTATTCGGGATCACCTAATATAGCCCGATTCCAAACAGGTGGCTTGGCATGATTTTGGCCACGAAGACACAGCAAGCTTTGGCAATTTTTCCTTATTCGGCGCGTTTTCACTGGCACAAAGCCTATATCATATTACATTATTCGGATTGCAGGCTTGACGGACGGTCGCTGCGAGGCTGGCGCCTTGCGGAGGAAAGTCCGGACACCGCAGAGCAGGAGGTCCGGTTGCAAAGCCGGATGCTGCGGACCATATTCCGCGGCAAGGAAAGCGCAACAGAAAAGATACCGCCCATTTTGGGTAAGGGTGAAATGGTGAGGTAAGAGCTCACCGCGCCGTCAGGAGACTGCGGCGGCAGTGCAAGCCCCCTCCGGTGCAAGACCAAATAGGAGACGATGGCGCTGCTCGCGCCTGATTGCCGCCTCCGGTGGCAGCTAAGTCTCGGGTACCGGTCGCCTAGATGAATGATCGTCGCCGCGTCAAGGCGCGGCACAGAATCCGGCTTATAGTCAAGCCTGCTTTTTATTCTGGAATTGCAGTTCAAACCAGGTCTGTTCCGGCTGCGCCCTACTGGCTAGCCGGGGCGGCTTGCTGCCTGCGAACTCTGTGCATATCAAGAAAAGGAGTGGGCAGATGCGTGAAGCAAGAAGGAATCTGGTGCCTGAGATATGCTCGTTGATTGCTCACGCATCGGATCACAAGCAGGTTCTTCAGGAAATTGTGCGCCATGTGGCCGAGACCCTAAATGCCAGCGTGGCGCTGATCAGTATCTATGATGCAGTTGGCGGCCAGCTCGAGCATCACTCCAGCTACGGTTTCGGCGCCCAAAAACAAAGCTCCAGCAAGGCCTTGAGGAGTATTTTACAGCTGGCCTGCGAGCGGGGCAAAAGCATCAATACGGTGCTGCAGCTGCCGTTTTCTTTGCAGGATGATAAAGAAGAGGACAATCAGCGCCAATGGGTCAACAGTCTTTTGGCCATACCCTTGATTGTCGGGGGCAAATCACTGGGCTGCCTGGCTCTGGGACGGCGCAGCAAACAGGTCTTTCCAAGCAGCATAGTGAGCAGCTGCGAGGCCTTGGCCGTGCCGCTGGCCACATTTATTGAAAACGCCAAGCTTAACCAGGAAATCTCCGGAAAAGAGCAGGGCACCGCAGCCGAGCCAGTGCCCTCAGAGCCTGTCAAGAGCAGGGCGCTGGCCATGAATGTCTTCTCGGGAAGAGCCGTGGTCTCCGGCCTGGCCTGGGGACGAGCCATACTTATAGCCCCAGTGGAATCTCTGAGCACCCTGGAGGTGGAAAAAACCCGGCGTCCCGAGCGCGAATTCGAGCTTATGGAGCGGGCCATGCGGGTGGCCAGGCACGGCATACGCAAGATCACCCAGGAGAGCGTCGATATTCTGGCCGAAAGCGACGCCTCCATCTTCGATATGTATTTGCTGCTGCTCGACGACCCCATGCTGCGCGAAAGGCTGGAAAAATACCTGGGCGAGAATTACACGCTTAACAGCGCCCTGAATTTGACCTACAAGGAGTTCAGCGACGAGTACCAGAGCTTTAGCGATGAGTATCTGCGCGAGCGTCTTTTCGATTTGAAAGATGTGCTTCTGCGCATAAAAAACGCGGCCGCTAACATCAGCGGCGGAGCCGCCGCGAAGCACGACACCGAGCTAATCGGCAACACTGAAGCCAAGCGCCTCATCCTGGTGGCTGAGGAGCTTCTGCCCACTCAGCTTATCGCCTCCCCCCTCAAACACGTCTGCGGCATTATCTGCGAGAGCGGCGGCCCCACTTCGCATGCCGCCATTCTGGCCAAGGCACTGCACATACCCATGCTCATTGCCGACAAGACTGTGCAGGGCAAAATCAAGTCCGGTGACAGCTTGTTGCTGGACTGCCAAAGCGGACAATGCTACGTCAGGCCCAAGGCCGAGCTGCTCAGGCAGTTCCGCCAGCCGCTGGCTCACTTTCGCGCCCTGAAGCAAAGCAGCCTGGCACTGCCTGAAGAGGTTCCGCCCCGGGAGCAGCCCAAAACCCGGGACGGAGTTGAAGTGCGCCTGGCCGGCAATGTCACGCTATTCAGCGAACTGGTGAATCTGCACAATATCGGCGTGCACGAAATCGGTCTGTATAGAACCGAGTTCATGTTTATGATCAGGAATATGATGCCCAGCGAGGAGGACCAGTTCAGGGTGCTCTCCAGGCTGGTCGAGGCCAGCAAGGGCAACCCGGTCTGCATCAGGGCTTTGGACATAGGCGGCGACAAGCCGCTGCCTTACATCAACTGGGAGAAGGAGGACAACCCGAGCCTGGGCTGGAGAGGGCTGCGCTTCCTGCTCTCCAACCCGGAATTTCTGCATTCACACCTGCGCGCCATATTGCGCACCAGCGCATTGGGCAAAGTCAGCATTATGTTTCCTATGGTCGGAGATATCTATGACCTGGAACAAGCCAAGTCTGCCTTGGAAAAAGCCAGGCAAAGCCTGCTTGAAGAGGGGCTGGCCTTCGATGAAAAACATCGCTTCGGCATTATGCTGGAACTGCCCTCGGCAGTGATGGCGCTGGACCGCCTGCTGCCGCTGGTGGACTTTGTCAGCATCGGCACCAATGACCTAATCCAGTATCTCTTCGCCGTGGACCGCGCTAACAGCAAGGTCACGCGCTGGTTCCGCCAATGCCACCCCATAGTCTGGCGTACCCTGGGACAAATCTGCCGCAGCGTCGAACAGTTTCCCGACAAGGAGCTGTCCATCTGCGGCGAGCTGGCCGGACAGCCAAGGGCGCTGCCCCTGCTGCTGGGAGCCGGACTGAGACGGCTGAGCATGAACGCCAATTTCATTTCCGAGGTGCGCGCCTGCATCGAGCAGGTCAGCCTGCCGGAGTGCCGAGAGCTTTTCGAGCAGGCCTGCGAATGCCGTTATGAACTGGAAGTGCAGGAATTGCTCAGCCGCTACTACCAGGATAAAAAGATAGACCTGTAGCCTAACCGCCCTAAGCAGACCCCCTCCAAAAAGGGGAGGGGCATAGTAGCGCCTCTACGAGGCGCCGGTTTTGGTAGAGCTTGCACCCCAGGCTGAAGCCTGGGGTTAAGCATGGTTATGCGCCTACGGCGCAAGTAGATATGCTGTTTTTTAGTAAATGGGCAAGTAGATATGCTGTCTTGTAGTCCCTTATGCTAAGGGATAGAACGGCTCGTTTCTGCAGCACAATTCATCAGTTGATTCTAATTTTGCCAGTAGTATTGATCCT
>JAAZIY010000240.1 GCA_012800625.1 Lentisphaerota bacterium | reverse complement strand
CGTCCGATTCGTCCGATAAAATGATACGTCCGATTCGTCCGATAAAATGATACGTCCGATTCGTCCGATAAAATGATACGTCCGATTCGTCCGATTCGTCCGATAAAATGATACGTCCGATTCGTCCGATTCGTCCGATAAAATGATTCGTCCCTTTTAGCTACAAACCAGGAGTCATCATGTCAGAAAAAGTACGCATTGGCCTCATCGGCCTGGGTTTCATGGGCAGCACCCACTTTCGCATACACCAAAGCAATCCCTTGGCCGAAGTGGTCGCTGTCGCCGACATCAACCCCGAGCGTCGCAAAGGCAATATCAGCGATGTCTGGGGCAATATCGGCGACGCGGACAACTCACAGCCGCTGGACTTTAGCAATGTCGAAACCTATGCCGATGGCCTGGAAATGATCCAAAAGGCCGATATTGACATGGTAGACATCTGCATACCCACGCCTTGGCACAAGGAAATGATCCTGGCCGCGCTGGCGGCCGACAAGCATGTCTTTTGCGAAAAACCAATTTGCCGCAACCTCGAGCAGCTCGAAGAAATTATCGCCGCCGTTAAAAAAAGCCCGCGCTACTTCAATGTAGGCATGTGCATCCGCGCCTGGCCGGAGTATAGACACGCCAAGGAGCTATACGATAGCGGCGCGCTGGGCAAACTAAAATGCGCCAACTTCAGACGCATCTCGCCAACCACCGACGGCGGCGGCTCCTGGAAAAACTGGTTTACATTTTATGAATACTGCGGCGGAGCATTGCTGGACATGCACCTGCATGACACTGACCTGGTGCGCTACTTCTTCGGAAAACCCAAAGCCGTCAGCGCCTTTGGAGCCAAGGCGCTGCGCAGCGACCGCAGCGTGGACCACGTCATTGCCAGATATGACTTCGGTGACGGCATACTTATCAGTGCCGAAGGCGGCTGGGGCGCAGCCAAAACCATACCCTTTGAAATGAGCTTCCTTATTATCTGCGAAAAAGCCACTTTGCAGCTGGATAACAACGGCTATAAAATACACTGGGAAAACGGCAAGGTGGAAACGCCAAAACTGGACAATGCCAAACTGCCTACCGGATGGCACCAAGAACTGTATTACTTCGTGAAATGCATCAAGGACAGGGTGAAGCCAGACAAATATCAAAATATCGACGAGCTGAGCGACTCCTTCCGCATGGTCATGGCCGAAGAACAGTCCATTGAATTGAACCAGGCAATCGAAATCAAATATTGAGCCGATAAAATATAAAAGCAAAAGAGGGCGCCGCGCTGCCGCGCGGCGCCCTCTTTTTATCTAACTTGCTGTGGCTTAGTGTGCCTTCGTGTCCTCCTTCTTTTCACTCGCCGGGGCTTCGCCACTCTCCTGCATCTTGCTGATGCGTATATTGATGTTCTTGATCTGCTCGGCGATGCCCAGCTTGCTGCCGGCCTCGTCCAGGATGCGCTGGCGCAGCTTGGCGCGTATGCCCACAATGTCGGCTCCGGCCTGTACTTGCAAAAACAGGGTGAGGCTCAGCGCCTCATGCTTGCTCTGCACACGGCAATCAGTCATCTCAGCCTCGGCAAACTCCAGCACAATGCGCTTCAAAAAAGCCCTTAAAGCCTGCCCGGAGAGCAAAAACAAGCCGCCCTCGTCACTGATCTCAATGTCACCGCGCCCTCTGCGACAACGGCAGCTCAGCCAAATAATCAGGCTGATAATCAGAACCAGGGCGATGCCGCTGATGAGTCCGGCTTGAAACATGGAATCCGCCAGAAAAGAAAAATAACGGCTGAAAAACTCGCTTATCTTAGTCACTAGCATAATCAAGCCTCCTTGACATTGAAATTAGCCCAGCTCCAAAAGGGGATGTTAAAAATAGTAGCGTGAAACCCAGGAAAAACCAGCTCCTCTTCGAGCACCGCCATCCTTGCCGGCTCCCTTTCCCCAACAAACTAAAACGGGCAAGCGGCTTATGCGGCGCCGCAGGTGCCGCAGGCGCCGCATAAGCCCTTAGTGTGCCTTCGTGTCCCTTAGTGGTTCAAAGGCATTATCATCCCTCTTCCTGACCTTCTTGCTCACTGGGAAGCAGTTCCTCGAACTCTTCCAGGTCCTTGATGAAGACATTGATTTTCTTCACCGTGATGCCTACGGCCTCCTCGACCTTCTCCTTGAGCAGCTCCTGCAGCTTTTCAACCACTGAAACCAAGCCATAGCCAAAGTTGGCGATCAAAGTCAGGCTGATGACGACAGCATCATCATCAAACTCGATTTGTATGCTGCGCTCATAGTTGCGCTTGCTGATCATGTCTGCCAAACCCTCAACCAGGCGCTGCGGGGCAAAACGGGAAATGCCCTCGACCTCAAGGGTGTATTTGCGCACTATCATGGCAATGACGCTCTTGGAAATGCTGAAACTGCCCAGCTCGCCCTCGTTGATAATCGTGTTGTCGGCAGCCAGAGCAGCTGCCTCAGCGGCAAGTTGCTTCTTGTCCTGTATGTCTGCACTCATAATGGCTCCTCTTGATATGCTGTGGATGAATAACCCATTGCAGGGCAAAAATCGCTTCGCCAGAAGCTTAGGTTAAGCTAATTCCTAAATCGGCATTGTCAACTGCTTTTGGAAAAAATGCCGATAAAGACGATGCGGTAATTTCGTCTGCCTTCGTGTGCCCTGCGCCGCAAAAGCCAGGATGCGCAGAGTATGCACTACAGTTGCGCCAGCAGCTCAGGCAATTTCTGCTCGACGCTGGCGGAATGATACTCGCCGGAGACGAATTCGGGCATTTCCAGCAGTTTTTCGGCAAATGCGGCGCTGGTTTTCACGCCTTCCACGCGCAGCTCCCTCAGGGCGCTCCTGCTGCGAGCAATAGCCTGCTTGCGGTCGGCTCCGTGCACGATGATCTTGGCCAGCATGCTGTCGTAGTATGGCGGCACGACGTAGCCGCTGTATAAGTGCGAGTCCACACGAACCCCCGGTCCGCCGGGCGGCAGATAGTTGCTCACCAGACCCGGGCAGGGGCTGAAGTTACGCTTTGGGTCCTCGGCATTAATGCGTATCTCGATGGCGTGTCCCTGCAGCTTGATGTCCTTCTGCTTCCAGCTCAGCTTGTCGCCCAGCGCGATGCGTATCTGTTCGCAGACCAGGTCCGCGCCGGTCACCGCCTCGGTCACTGGATGCTCGACTTGCAGACGCGTATTCATTTCCATGAAGTAGTACTCGCCGCTCTGACTGAGCAGAAACTCCACCGTGCCGGCCCCAACATAGCCCACCGCCTTGGCAGCCGCTATGGCGGTGCGCCCCATTTGCCGGCGCAGCTCTGCCGTCAGCGCCGTGCAGGGGGTCTCCTCGAGCAGCTTCTGGTGATGGCGTTGCAGGCTGCAGTCGCGGTCGCCCAAGTGTATGACGTTGCCGTGCCGGTCAGCCATCAGCTGAAACTCCACATGCCGTGGCGCCACCTGGAATTTTTCCAGGTATAAGGAGCCGTCGGAAAAGGCGCGTTCGGCCTCCTGGCTGGCCATGTTGAAACTGGACAGCATCTCGGAGCGCTCATGCACAATGCGCATCCCCTTGCCGCCGCCGCCGCTAACCGCCTTGAGCAGCACCGGATAACCCAGTTTTTCGCCCCAGCGCAATGCGTCCTGAGCATCGACAAGCACGCCTTCGCTGCCAGGAATAACTGAGACCCCGGCCGAAAGCATGGCCTCGCGAGCTGCCGATTTGTTGCCCAAGGTGCGTATGGAACGAGCATGCGGGCCGATGAAAATCAGGTTACACTCAGCGCAAACCTCGGCAAAATGAGCGTTTTCAGCCAAAAAACCATAGCCCGGATGAATGGCGCTGCTGCGACTCAGCTCGGCGGCGGCAATAATGCGCTCTATCTTCAGATAACTTTCGGAGGCCGGGCCGCGTCCAATGCAAATAGCCTCGTCAGCCAGCTTCACAGCCAGGCTTTCACGGTCAGGTTCGGAAAAAACCACGACGCTGGGCAGTCCCAGCTCCCGGCAGGCCCGCAGGATGCGCAAGGCAATCTCGCCGCGATTTGCAATTAGTATTTTGGGTAGTGATGATTCCACAGTTTTATCGCGCTTTATATTTCGTGTACCTTCGTGTGTCTTCGTGTCCAATTATCTTTCTAAATGCGGTCTACTTAGTCCAGCTTTACTTCAAACAGGGGCTGGCCAAACTCCACCGGACTAGCGTTCTGCACCAACACCTTGCTGACCACGCCGCTGATCTCCGACTTCACCTCGTTCATCACTTTCATCGCCTCGACAATACAGACCACTGTATTCACTCCTATATGCTCGCCCTCTTTCACAAAGGCAGGCAGCTCTGGAGCCGGCGAGCTGTAAAAAGTCCCCGGCATGGGCGCAGTGATGATGCTGGCCTTGTCATCGACGCTGTCGGCGGCCAGCGCAGAGTCTGCGGTCGGCTCGGGCGCGGCGCTTGGCGCGGCTGAAGCTGCACTAGGCAAGGCTTGGTTCAGCTTGCTCAGACGTATATAGCTTTCTTGTTCCTGCACTTCCAGCTCGGTGAGCTGATGCTCGCTCATGATCTGAGCTAGTTCGGCAACTGTTTTGCTATCCATAACAAACTCCTTTGTATATAGCTGTAAATAATTAGCCGTTAAATTCTTTTTCTGCAGCCCTAGGCTATGGCCACCGTAAAGCGACCCTGGCCCTCAATCATGGCAGAGGCGGCGGAAACCGGTTTCTCGAAGCGGGCAAAATCGCCCTGCCCTAGTATATAAGCGCAGCTTTCCGCCGCGTTGTTGGCGCTGAAAGCAGAAACACACTGAGCCTCGCCGGGTTCGTTATGCTCATAAGTGCAAACATAATAAAGCTGCCCTGGCTGCAGGCTGAACTCTTTGACCAGCAGGGCGTCCTTGCGCACTATGCCTAGCCAGCCGCGTTGACCGTCTGCTCTTACCACACCGGCGATACGAGGCGTATCCAGGCTGTCATGCTCATAGTCCATAGACAACATAACATAGGCCAGGGCCTCGCGGGGCGGCAAACCGGCGGCGAGCTTCTCGCTCACCGGATCAGTGTGCGAACCATTGCTTACCACAGCATAGTCAGCAGCCAGGCGCAGACAGTTATAGGCAATATATGGGTTTTTCTGGATGTCGCTTTCATGACCCGGCTTGGGTACAATGGCAACGCTATGCTCCAGCAGCAGCGACTGCCGGTTCGGAAAAGAACGCGAAGAAACACGGTAAAGCGCGGCAGCCGCGCCTGCCATATTGCGCCCAATGGCGACTATTCTGCCTACGTACATAGATATTCCTTTTATTAATGCTCAGCAATCAGCTTTCAAATATAGGAAGAATTTGCCCTGTGCCTTGAAGTAGCCCCGGCTTGCTTCCAGCTTTCTCTTCCCACAAAATCAGAACATCCCCAGTTTTCGGCAAAGCGCAGCCAAGGAGCCGAGCAGTAAAAACAGGATGCCCAGACAACAAAATCGCTGCCAAGCCAGCAGGCTGGAGGACTGCTCCTCAGGAAGCGCCAGCTTCTTCAGCCCGGCTTGAAAACGCGCCATCGAACCAGAGGAACTCATCATGGCCACAAAGGCGGCCACACAAACCGCCAGGTTAAGCGCCTGGCTGCCGCCTACCAGACGACGCGCAAAAAACAGAGCCGCAAAAGTGAAGACCAAACCCAGCAACAGCTCTTGAAAAGGCTGGTAAAGCAAGCCTTTAGGCAAAGCCCCAGGTTCTACGAAAAAAGCCTGCAAAACTTTTCTTTGCCCAAAAAAAGCAAGGAGAAAGATCAACAGCCCAGAAATTAACAGAAAAAAAGTAACGCCAATTAACATAGTAGCCTGAAGTACTTTGCTGTGCCTTTGTGTGTCTTCGTGTCCAAAATCACATTTAGACTCGGTCTAATTTCGCCAAGAGTCGGCTCAGCTGTTCTTCGTCTTCCTCGGGCAGGCTTTCGATCATGCGCCGCAAGGAGCTGATCACCGCGTCGGTATTCTCGCTCAGCTCGGCACAAACCGGTATGACCTCGGTCTGCCTCTCTTGTTCCAGCAATTTTTGCAGAGCCTCTTGAGCCTCGGGCAAATCCATTTTATTTGCCACGATAATGCTAGGGCGTTTAGTCAGGCCCGGCTCGTAGTGTTCCAGCTCTGTCCTCAGCACTTGCAGGTCATCAAGCGGGTCTCTGCCCTCCGTGCCGCCCATGTCCAGCACATAGCAGAGTATGCGGCAGCGTTCTATGTGGCGCAGGAACTCGTGTCCCAGGCCCAGGTTCTGGTGCGCGCCTTCCAGCAGGCCAGGTATGTCGGCGATGGTAAACCTGAACCAGTCCTCCATCTCCACCACCCCGACATTCGGATGCCTGGTGGTAAACGGGTACGAGGCGGTCTTGGGACGGGCCGCTGTGACCGCCCGCAAAAATGTTGATTTTCCGGCATTAGGCAGACCCAGCAGGCCCACGTCGGCCACTGTCTTCAACACCAGCAGCAGGTTACGCATCTCGCCTTCCTCGCCGGGCTGAAATTGCCTGGGACTACGGTTCACCGAGCTGACGTAGTGCATATTACCCTTGCCGCCGCGTCCTCCTCTGGCCGCAACAAACTCCTGCCCCTCCTCTTTCAGGTCGCAGAGCAGCTCGCCGCTGTCCTGTTCAAACACCAGGGTTCCCACCGGCACGATAATCTGGCAAGGCTTGCCGCCGGCACCGTTTTTATGGCGGCTGCCGCCGTCCCCGCCCCGCTCCGCCTTCCACTCCGGCTTGAAACGCAGCGCCACCAGGCTTTGTTCGCCAAAATCGGCACGCAGCAAGACATCGCCGCCCGGACCGCCATTGCCGCCGTCAGGACCACCCTTGGGAACGAATTTCTCCCGCCGAAAACTAGCGCTTCCCCTGCCGCCATGTCCGGCCTCCACTCGAATTCTGGTTCGATCAATAAACATCATAACGTATTACTATTCACCGTCTTGAAATACATATATTTTGACGATGCTTTTTTATTCCTGGTTAAATCCCTGCCGCATTTTTTCTTTGCGGTTTTCCTTTTGCACCTGTATTGAGCGCAGTTCCAGCTCCAGGTCCTCTTGTATCTCCTGGTTTTTCTCCGGGTCTCCCTGCGCCTTTTTCCTTCTGTCCTGGGCTGCGAACTTTGCCTGTGCCAGCTTTGCTTCAAACTCCCGGTCCACTTCGGCCAGCAGTTCTTTTTGCTCATTGCTAAGCTGCTGTGTATTGCCGCCCAGGCGTTCCATGGCCAATTCATAGGCGCTTTTCATTGTATTACCTCAAAACAGAAAATTCACACCATGTGCCGAAAAAGACTCAAGCTATAATATAGCTCATCTTATGTTATGCATTCAATGGCCAAAATACCCCCCGTCCAAAAAGTGTCGTCGCCGAGTTCATTTGGCGGTTTTCTGCCGTTTTAATTTGGCGGTTGGCTAATCGTATTATTATTCTCAGACAGGCTATTTTCTTTTCTTTTTCTTAAAAAACTTCAAATTAAAGATATT
>JAAZIY010000239.1 GCA_012800625.1 Lentisphaerota bacterium | reverse complement strand
GGACTGCCGCGGCTGCAAGCTGCGCGCCGGAGCCAAGACCGGGCGCTGCCTCTCGCTGGTAAGCCCGGATGGCGAGCGCAGCATGCGCACTCTGCAAGGAGTGGCCGCCGATATGCGCGCTGAGGACTTCTGCACCGAGGACCTGCACGGCTATTCGCATCTTTTTATCGAGGGCTACGCGCTATATACGCCGGCAATACTGCGGCATCTGCTTGAACTGGCCAGCGAAAACGGCATGTGCATAGCCTACGACGCCGGCTCGCCGGAACTGGTGAGCGCCAATCGCGAATTGCTGAGCGGCCTGCTGAAGGAATTCGTCAGCATCGCTTTTTTTAACGAGCCGGAAGGCCTGGCCCTGGCCGCTGGGAGCAGCCGCGACGAGGCCCTGGAAAAGCTGGCCGGACTCTGCGATGTGGCCGTGCTGAAACTGGGTGCGGAGGGTGCCTGGATAAGCGCCGGAGGCAGGCGTGTCATGGTGCCGGCAGTAAAAACCCTGGTGCTCGATACCACCGGAGCCGGTGACTTCTGGGCCGGAGCATTCTTGTATGCCTGGATGCAAGGGCAAAGCCTGGCCGAAGCCGGCGCCCTGGGAGCCAGGCTGGCAGCCGCAGTCGTGGCTCAGCAAGGCTGCGAAATGCCCTTGGAGTTTTAAAAACTTCGTGTGATTTCGTGTGCCTTCGTGTGTCTTCGTGACCAAAAAAAAACGCTAACTTTGAGAATAATGTTATGTCTATAGATAAGAGTTCTGATTATTGGATTGCGGACCTGGCTCTGGCTGAGCTGGGCCGGCGGGAGATTTCCCTTGCCGAGCAGGAGATGCCCGGCCTGATGGAGCTGCGCGCCAAGTATGCCGACAGCAAGCCCCTGGCCGGGCAGCGCATCAGCGGCAGCCTGCATATGACTACCGAGACGGCGGTGCTTATCGAGACCCTGGCGGCGCTGGGCGCCGAAGTACGCTGGTGCTCCTGCAATATCTTCTCCACCCGCGACAGTGCTGCGGCTGCCATGGCGGCGGCGGGCATCCCGGTATTCGCCTGGAAGGGGATGTCGCTGCGCAACTACTGGGCCTGCGCCTTGCAGGCACTGAGCTTCCCGGCAGGCCTGGGACCCAGCCTGATCGTCGATGACGGCGGCGACGCCACCTTGATGCTGCACCGCGGAATGGCCGGCGAAAAAGACCCGGACGCCTTGGAAATCAGAGCAGAAATGCCCGAGGACGAGCAGGAACTGCTGCGCTGCCTGCAAGAATGCCGGCAAAGCCGCCCAGGCTGGTGGAGCCGTATCGTGCCGCACTGCCTGGGAGTCTCGGAGGAAACCACCACCGGCGTGCATAGGCTCTATCAGAGACACAGAGAGGGGGAACTGCTCTTTCCAGCGGTGAATGTCAACGATTCGGTGACTAAGTCCAAGTTTGACAATCTGTATGGCTGCCGCGAGTCTTTGGTTGACGGCATCAAGCGTGCCAGCGACCTGATGTTGGCCGGCAAGCTTTGCGTGGTCTGCGGTTATGGCGACGTGGGCAAGGGTTCGGCTCAGGCTTTGCGCAGCCAGGGCGCCAGGGTAGTGGTCACTGAGATTGACCCTATCTGCGCTTTGCAGGCGGCGATGGAGGGCTACGAGGTGCTGCGTCTTGAGGATGTACTGCCTCGCGCCGATGTATTTGTCACCTGCACAGGCAACTGCGAGGTCATTATGGCCGAGCATATGGCGCAGATGAAAGACCATGCCCTGGTTTGCAACATAGGCCATTTTGACAACGAAATAGATGTGGCCGGCCTGAAAAAATGGCCCGGAATACGCTGCGAGACTATCAAAGCGCAAGTTCAGCGTTATATTTTCCCCGACGGGCACAGCATCATACTACTGGCCGAGGGGCGCCTGGTGAATCTGG
>JAAZIY010000238.1 GCA_012800625.1 Lentisphaerota bacterium | reverse complement strand
GCTGAAGCGTGTACTACATACGTGGGACGGGGACGGGAACGGGGACGGGGACGGGGAGCACGCTGAAGCGTGTACTACATACGTGGGACGATTGGGCCGCCGTTTTTATCAGTGATGCGAGAAGACTCTTTCCGGGGCGTGGTAGAGAGCTACACCCAGCTGGTTAGCCCGGGTTATGACCTCGGCGTCCTTGATCGAACCCGCCGGTGCGATGATGGCGCTCACTCCGGCCTTGGCGGCTACTTCGACGCCGTCGGGGAAGGGGAAGAAGCCGTCACTGGCCATCACGGCGTCTTTTATGTCTTCTTTGCCGCTATATTTCTGCCGGTATTTCTCCACCGCCTGTTCTATGGCTCCGACCCGGTCTTGCTCTCCGGTGCCCACACAGAGCGTGCCGCCGTTTTTGACGATTACCACGCCGTTGGAGCGCACATTGATATTGACATACCATGCGGTGAGCAGGTCTTCAAGCTGGCTGGCGCTTGCATTGACAGCGCTTTGCACGCGGCCAAGGCTTTTGCTTTCGGCGCTGGCCGCTTTCAGGTCTGAGACCTGGCGCATATTAGTGAGCAGAGGCTCGGCAATTATTATACTGCCGTCAAGCAGCACTTTCAAGGTCTGATAAGCGCGGCAGTCGTCGCCCTGATATTTAGGCAAGTCTTCGAGGCTTCCACACTGGATAACGCGCAGATGGCGGTTGAGCTTCGCTTCAGGATTGCTGAGTATGGCCAGGGCTTCGGGGCTGAAGTCAGGAGCTGCCACGCATTCGACAAAGCTAGTCATGACTTCGGCGGCGGTTTCGGCGTCTAGCGCGCAGTTGAAGGCGATAACGCTGCCAAAGGCGGCGCGCGGGTCGCAGTCACGCGCCTTGATGTAGACCTGGCGCAGGCTGTCGCCGTCGACACTGACGGCTGCGCCGCTGGGGTTGACGTGTTTCATGCAGGCGCAGGCAGGCTTGTCAAAGAATTTGACTATATTGAGCGCGTAGCTCAGGTCTTCCAAATTGGTCTGAGAAAGACCGCTTTTGCCGCTTTTGAGTATTTTCATGTCGGCAATCGGGCCTTTGCGGCCTAGCGGGCGGTAGAAGGCCGCGCTCTGGTGCGGGTTGGTGCCGTAGCGCAAATCATCCACTTTTTCATAGGTTAGTCCGAGCAGTTCTGCCGAGTCGGGGTAGTCGCCCAGGTGTTGGCTAAGGTAGCTGCTGCGATTGAGTTTTTCCGTTGACATGATTGCTGTGCTCCGCTGATGAATTTTAATTTTCCGCTTGGCAGGTCTGCTTCTGTCTCAGTCTTCTTTCAGGTCTTGCAATTCGGCGAACTGCATATCATAGAGGCGTCGGTAATTACCGTTAAGCTCGTATAGCTGCTGGTGGCTGCCCTGTTCGACGATGCGCCCCTGCTCCAGCACCACGATGCAGTCTGCTTTTTTAATGGTGCTCAGGCGGTGGGCGATGGCCAGCACAGTGCGGTCATGCATGACGTTGTTGAGGGCTTCCTGCACCAGGTGTTCGGTGACTGTGTCCAGGGCGCTGGTAGCCTCGTCCAGGATAAGTATGGGCGGGTTTCTGAGTATGGCTCTTGCTATTGCCAGGCGTTGTTTTTGGCCGCCGCTCAGCAAGTTTCCGCGTTCACCCACCGGTCGTTCGTAGCCCAGCGGGTCGGCGTCGATAAACTCGTCGGCGTTGGCTTGTTGCGCGGCGGCGACGACTTCGGACATGGGCGCCTGTCTTTTACCGTAGCGTATGTTGTCGGCTATGCTGTCGTTAAAGAGGAAGGTGTCCTGCGAGACGATACCGACCAGGTTGCGGAAGCTTTCCAGCTCCAGTTCGCGCAGGTCTTTTCCGTCTATGAGTATGCGTCCTTTGCAGGGGTCATAGAATCTGGCCAGGAGATTTGCCAGGGTTGACTTGCCCGAGCCGGTCTGCCCGACGACGGCGATCAGGCTGCCCTTAGGCAGGCTCAGGTCCAGGTCTCGCAGCACCAGGTTGTCGTTTTCCTGGTAGGAGAAGCTAACCTTCTCGAAGCGTATTTCCTGTTTGAACTCGGTTAGCGTCAGCGGGTTTTCGGCCAAGGGCAGGGCGGTGTCGGTATCCAGTATTTGGAAGATTCTCTCGGCGGCGGCGGCGCTTTTTTGCAGGCTGGCATTGATTTTGGCCAGGTCTTTGATCGGCTTGTAAGCTTGCTGGGCGGCATATCCGACCACGGCCAGGGTGGCAAAAGAGACCTGATAATGGAAGCAGATAAGCACGAAGATGGCGGCCAGTGCAATGGCAGCCAGCTGCATGCTGGGCTGGATAAGTACATCGGCGAAGATGGCTTTGCGCAATGAACGGAAGTATTGGTTATTGACCTCGGTGAAGCGCCCCAGCTCAAACTCCTCCTGGTTGAAGGACTTGATGACGCGGATGCCGCTGAAGCTTTCCAGCATGCGCGAGGTGACCAGGGAGATGCGCTCCAACACGCGTTTCTCGAAACGTTTAAGGTATCCTGAGAGGATGAACACCGGCAGTATGCAGAGCGGCAAAAACAGGATCATGAGCAGCCCCTGGGACTGCAGCTGTGCCTCGCGCGTCTTGGCGATGATAAACTGCACAGCGACGGCAATGAAGATAGGCGCGGTGATAAGCTCGGGGATGGAGGATGAGATGACATTTTCCACCGCGTTGGTATCGTTGGTGCAGCGGCTGATGAGCTGTCCGACATCGTGTTTGGAGAAGAAGGCCAGCGACTGGTGCTGCAATTTGTCAAACAATGCGATGCGCATATCGGTGACGATGCGTGAGCCAACCCAGCGCAGGCAGTATTTGTTTACCAGGTTGCCCAGGGCCTGCAGGACAAAAAAGCCGAATAGTATGCTTAGCAGCAGGATGACCACCGGCAGGGTGAGTGACTGCTCCTGATCGAGGTCTATGTCTATGCCGAAACGCTCAAAGAGGGCATTGAGGTTGTCCAGCAGCCTGGCTTTTTTATTTTTTGCCGTTTTTGCCTGGCTGGTTTTCGTTAATGCTGGCTTATCCGGGCTTAAGGTCTGTGGCGGCGGGCTTTCCTGCGTAATATGCTGCGGGCTTTGCACTGCGGGGGTCTCGGCGCTGACACCTAGCTCGAAGGCGTTCAGCCCCAGGTCCATCAGTCGCAGCACTGCGCCCATGGCTCCGCCTATTATCAGTCCGGAGAGCACGCCGATAAGCAGCTTGAACCAATACGGGCGGGCGAAGTCCTTGATGAGTCGCAAATAAATCAGCGTGGCGCTGCTGTGTTGTGGTTTGACATATTTGCGCTTTTTACTCAATTATTCACCTCGCGCAAGATACTGAGCAGGCTCTGGGCGATATAGTCTTTCTGTATGTGGCTCAATTCAGGGAAGATGGGTAGCGCCAGGCTTTCGTCGGCGGCGGCCTCGCTGAGGGGGAAGTCGCCTTTTTTCCAGCCCAGGTGTTGGAAGCATTCCTGCAGATGCAGCGGCACCGGATAATATACCGCGCAGCCCACGCCGGCCTGTTTGAGTCGTTCCCAGACCTGGTTGCGACACCCGTTTTTGATGCGCACCACATATTGGTTCCAGACATGTCGGCTGCACCAGGGCGCTTTTGACGGCAGAGTGAGCAGTTCTTCCTGCCCCTTCAACAACTCCTGGTAGTCGGCCTGGTTTTTTTGACGGCCTTCGGTCCAGGAATCGAGGTATTTCATTTTGCAGCTTAGTATGGCTGCCTGCAAGGCGTCGATGCGGAAATTACTGCCGATGATTTTATGATGATACTGCGGGTCCATGCCGTGGTTGCGCAGGATTTTCAATGTTTCGTGTCGTTTGGCGTCATTGCACAGCAGCATGCCGGCGTCGCCAAAGGCCCCCAGGTTTTTGCTCGGGAAGAATGACAGGCAGCTGTACTGGCTTTGACTGCCGCAGCGCTGTCCCTCGTATTCCGCGCCTATGGCCTGGCAAGAGTCCTCGATGACGCAGAGGCGGTGTTTGGCGGCGGTTTCGAGCAGTGGTCTCATGTTGACGCTCTGGCCAAAGAGGTGCACCGGCAAGATGGCTTTTGTGCGCTCTGTGATGGCCGCTTCGAGCTGGCTTGGGTCCATGCCGTAGTGTTCGGGTTCTATATCGACGAAGACCGGCGTGGCCCCCACGCGGCAGATGGCGCCGGCGGTGGCGAAGAAGCTGTAGGCGCTGGTGATGACCTCGTCTCCAGGGCCGATTTTCTCGGCCATTAGAGCCAGCAACAGGGCGTCGGAGCCGGAGGTGACTCCGCAGCCGTAGGCGGCCTGGCAATATGCAGCGACCTGTTCTTCGAAACGGCTGACTTTTTCGCCCAGGATAAACTGCTGGCTGTCGCAGACCTCGGAGATTTCCTGCAGTATTTCCTCCTTGAGCATGGCATATTGCTGCTTAAGGTCTAACAAGGGGACTTGCATATTGTTTCCTTATAATATGGCTGGCGCTAGTTGACTGTGACAAGCCTATAAAATAACTTGGAATGCGCTAATATGCAAATGATATGAGCGTAGCCATTAGAGCAAGGCGGCAGTTTTTAAACGGGAAGCCACGCCAAGTAAACCCCGTCCAGAAAACGACCGGGCGGGGTTTTAGGCACTAAGTCACACTAAGTCACACTAAGTCACACT
>JAAZIY010000237.1 GCA_012800625.1 Lentisphaerota bacterium | reverse complement strand
GGCTCCTGCGGAGCCTCGCTTACCCTGGGCTTTATTAGGTTGCCCCTTCGGGGCACCAAATGGACATTAGGTTGCCCCTTCGGGGCACCATGTGAGAGACTCTCAAGAAAAAATTGAAATTTCAGCAAGAAACTTGCGTTTTTCATGCTATTTCATCGATTTTTCTGTTTTGTCTGACTCCCTTTTCCCAACAAACTAAAACAGGCAAGCGGCTTATGCGGCGCCTGCGGCGCCGCATAAGCCCTTCGTGTGTCTTAGTGTATCTTCGTGTGTCTTCGTGTCCTAAGCAAGAGCGGCTTTCAGAAACTCGATCTTGTCGGTTTTTTCCCAGGGAAACTGCTCTCTACCGAAATGCCCGTAGTTGGCGGTTTCACGATAAGACCAGCCTTGCGGCTTCTTCAGTTCCAGAGCCTCAATGATCTGAGCCGGTCTAAAGTCGAAAATCTTGCCTTGGCGCAGCAGCTCGGAGAGCCTGGCGTCCTCATATTTGCCGCTGCCGAAAGTATTGACATTGATGCTCACCGGCCTGGCCACTCCTATGGCATAGGCCACCTGTATCTCGCAGCTCCGCGCCAGGCCGGCGGCCACGATATTCTTGGCGGCGTAGCGCGCCATATAGCTGGCCGAGCGGTCCACCTTCGAGGGGTCCTTGCCGGAGAAGGCGCCGCCGCCATGCCGTCCCATGCCGCCATAGCTGTCAACGATGATCTTGCGCCCGGTCAGGCCGGTGTCTCCCTGCGGGCCGCCTATAACAAAGCGTCCGGTGGGGTTGATCAGATAGTCATCCGCGCTGACCCCTTGCAGCAGTTCGGCGGGCAGCAGCTCGTGCACCACCTGGTCCACCAGGGCGCGCAGCTGCTCTTCGCGCATCTGCGCATCATGCTGATGCGAGACCAGGAGGCTACAAAGCCGGCTGGGGCGACCCTGTTCGTAGAGCAGGGCCACCTGGGCCTTGGCGTCCGGCTTCAGAAAGGCATATTTTTCCGGCTCCTGATGGCGCAGCTGAGCCAGTCTCTGCATGATGCGATGTGCGTAGTGCAGCGGAGCCGGCATCAGGCATTCGGTGTCCGAGCAGGCGAATCCGAACATCATGCCCTGGTCGCCGGCGCCCTGCTCGCCGCTCTGGCTGGTATCGGCATTGACCCCCTGGGCAATGTCGGCGGACTGCTCCTTGATGCGGCAGTCCAGCCTCAGGGTGTCGGCGGCAAAGCCCAGCTCCCGGCTGTTATAGCCTATGTCGCGCACCACCTGCCGGGCCACTTTTTCGTAGTCAATCTTTTCACGGCAGCTGATCTCGCCGGCCAACAGCATATAGTCAGTGGTGGCCAAAACCTCGCAGGCAACCCGGCTTTCAGGATCCGCCGCCAGGCAGGCGTCTAAAATCGCATCGGAAACCTGGTCGCAGACCTTGTCAGGATGCCCCTCGGACACCGATTCGGAAGTGAAGATAAAGCTTTGCTCGCTGCGCAACATAAAATACCTTTCAACAATTAACCGCAGTCAAATTTTTTGGACACCAAGACGCAAGAAGTTTCCGGCTTGGGGTTCGGCGCGGGATAAATCGGCGTCCAATAACACTGGCCAGCATCTTTTATGCCCTATTGCCCTGCTCCCATAAATATGGGCAAGATAAACACATAATATAGCCTAATAAAACTGTCAGGCTTAAGTTCACGGATTACATTAAGAGCTTTTGCCTGACGAGCCACACTACAAGCCTTCGTGTACCTTCGTGTGCCTTTGTGTGCCTTTGTGTCCCTTTGTGTGCCTTCGTGTCCTCCCCCCTTCGTGTGCCTTAGTGCCCCTTCGTGTGCCTTCGTGTCCTCCCCCCGTCCTTGAAAGACAATCATGTCTGTACGCAGCACATTCCAGCGTGTATTCCGCGAGCGCTCCGGCGCCGGCGCATTTTTCCTCAACATCATCGTCTGGGGGGTTGGCACGGGTTGTTTTGCGGCGGTGCTCAACAACTATCTGGTAGACGCCTACAACCTCAACGCCTACGAGCGCGGCTGGCTGGAGTATTTCCGCGAGATGCCTGGGCTGCTTCTGGTTTTCGTCCTGGCTCTGATGCACCGCTACAGCGACTGGAAGATACTACGCATTGCCTCTCTTATCTCCATGCTTGGCGTTGCCAGTCTGCAGTTTGCCCTTGGCAAGCACATGGCCACTTTTCTGATTATGATTTGGAGTCTGGGCGAGCATTTGGCGATGCCGGTACGCACTTCCATCGCCATGCTTATCGCTCGCGAGGGCAAGCAGGGGCAGTCTCTGGGTTTTGTCAGCGGTGCCTTGAATGCCGGCACGGTGGCCGGCAGCCTGATTGTGGCGCTGATTTTTTACCTGGGTCTGAGGGTTTTCGAGGTAAGCAACAAGCTGCGCTTATATAATATGGTATGGCTGGTGGTGCTCTTGCTGGTCTTTGCCGGCTTTCTGTGCACTCTGCGTCAAAACAGCAAGGCAGGCAATTTCCGTCGCCCGCGCCTTTATTTCAACCGTAAATTCAATCTTTACTACGGCCTCGAGCTTTTCTACGGCGCGCGCAAGCAGATATTCTTGACCTTCGCCCCCTTCGTCCTCATCAAAAACTACGGCCTCAACACCTCGCAGATCGCCCTGCTCTTCGGCTTCTGCGCCGCGGTCAATATCTTTGGCAGCCCGATCATTGGACGGCTCACCGACCGCCTGGGCTACCGCAACACCATGATCTGGGACACCGTCGTGCTCTTCTTCGTCTGCATACTCTACGGCTACTCCCATCAGTGGTTCGAGCCTAGGACCGCCCTGGTCGTCGTCTGCCTCAACTATCTGCTCGACGCCATTTTGAGCACCACCTCGCTGGCCAGCAACCTCTATGTGCGCGACATCTCCAGCTCCACCGACGAGACCACCTCGACCATCAGCACGGGCATCTCCATCAACCACCTTATCTCCATCGCCACCGCTCCCCTGGGCGGCTGGGTCTGGATGCGCTACGGCGTGGGCATGCTCTTCAACTTCGCCGCCCTGATGGCCCTGGCCAACTCCGCCTGCGCCTATATGATCAAACCGCAGAAGAGCTCATGATTGTGGACACGAAGACACACGCAGGGGCACGAAGGCACACGAAGCGATCATGAGCCAAAGAGCTGGTGGGTGTTTTTGAAACTGTCAAATTTCACACCATGAATGGTTGTGGTCGTATCCCCGGAGTAAAGAACCGTGGGATTCACGCAGTCCTTTGCAAAGGAGAGGAATTTTCTCAGGTCCTTGGCAAACGATGGATCAAAAGTCATTCCTGCTTTGATTTCAACCGGAGTCAATTGGCGATTGTCGTTCAGAATAAGATCGACTTCATTGCGTCCTTGTACACGGAAGTAATACAGTTCAGGTTGTTTCCCTGCATTGTAACGTGCTTTCAGCGCTTCCATAACAACCATGTTTTCGAAAAGACCGCCAAGAAGCGGATCGCGGGCAATTTGCGACACGTTTTCTATTCCGAGCAAGGAAGCAGCAAGGCCGACATCCGTGAAGAAGATTTTGGGAGCCTTGATCAGCCGTTTGCCGAAATTGTTGAAGTAACACGGCAAGCGAAAAACAATATAACTTGCTTCCAAAACCGACAACCATGAACTCAAGGTCGTTGCTGAAATACCAATGTCTCCGGCCAGATCACTGTGATTGACCACTTGTCCAATACGTCCGGCCAGTAATTTCAGGAATATCTCAAAAGAGTGTTGATCCGAAACGTTGATCAGCTGACGCACATCGCGTTCCACATAGGTTGCATAATAAGCCGGATAAAGCATGGTTGGAGGAATATTTTCATCATACAACCTGGGCATAAAGCCATTGAAGAGATATTCGTCGCGCGACAGGGAAATGCCCGCATTGGAAAGTTCTTCTATCGAGAGCGGGAGCAAATGCAATATTCCGGTACGCCCGGCAAGAGATTGTGAAATCTGCGCATGCAATTTGGGCTGATGAGAACCGGTTAAAATGAAGCAACCCCGTTCGCGGGTTTCATCGGCAAGGACTTGAATGGTACTCAGCAATTCCGGAACCCGTTGAACCTCGTCGATAATAACCGGAGCTTTGTACAATTCAAAAAACGCCTTGGGGTCACTCATTGCGATCTCACGCGCTGTATGATCCTCCAAATTCACATACATATGATTGGGAAATATATTTCTTGCCAAGGTCGTCTTGCCGGACTGCCTGGGACCCATGATGGTCACAACCGGAAAATAGCCTGCCATCTCCAGTAAGTGAGGCGAAATTTTTCTTTCTATCATGACTCGTCTCCTGATGTTTGCTATACAATAGCACCCATTTGCGCAAAACTCAAGTCGAACTTGTGTTTTGCACAACAAAGCTTCGTGTGCCTTCGTGCCTCCCTTCCTGTGTCTTAGTCACAGCAAAAAAATTAAACCCCCATTTGACATTTCGTTTTCACTGCTTATGTCATGTTTCACCGTTTTTTTTGCGTACTGTCTGTAGCGCATTTCGAGCGCGACACAAAGCTAACAGTGCAGCATTCCAGTCAACAAGGAGTCAGCCCATGAATGTTCCACGAGAGAGAGGGAGCCGGATTTTATTTTTTATTCTAATCGCTCTGCCACTGTTTTGCGCCTGTTTTTATCCGCCCAGGAGGCTGAGCAGCCGTTGCAAAGCAGCATGAAGGCCTTTTTGGTCACGCTGGATGCCGAGCAGCAGGAACTGCTTACACCCACCGAGCAGATACTGCCCGGGCAGACCATCGAGTATGCCTTGGACTACAGCAACGTAAGCGAGCGCGACCTCACCGAGGTCTCCATCATCGGCCCCATACCCGAGGGCACCTTTTATTTGGCCGGCAGTGCCGCGCGCGGCAAAAACGGCTTGCCGCAATTCAGCGTCGATGACGCCAAAAGCTTCCACTACGAGCCGGTTAAGTATAAAATCAATCAGGAGGACGGCAGCGAGATAGAGAAAACCGCCACCCCTGATCTATATACACAGATACGCTGGCGCATCAACAGCCTGCAGGCCGGCGAAAAACTTACCCTCAAATACCGCGTGCAGGTGAAATAGACCACTAAAAGGTCGGCAAGGGGCCTAGGCCCCTTGCCGACCTTTTTAACTATGACCCCAAATGAAGGTTTGAATTATATATCAGCAAATATGCAAAGCCAAAATCTATTTTTTTTCATCTTTTTTTAGGATTTTCTAAGACTGACAAAGCAGCAAAAAGGAGGACAAACAAGGCCCAGACTAAAAACTTATTTCCACTGTAGTTTTTCGTTTGTTTCAACCACAACCCCAATCACGGCAAGCCTGCGCTTGCCACTCACCCCAAGAAGGAAAGAGAAAGCAATGAAAACAAAAACCAGAAGGATGTACTCTAGCATCCTCGCCCTCGCGGCGATCTTCCTGCTGGGAGCCAGGGCCTACGCCTTGACCCCGGCCGGAACCGAAATCCGAAACCAGTCGGTGGCCACCTACAAAGACGCAACGACCAGAACCAGATCTCGACATCAAACGAGGTCATCAACATTGTCGACAAGGTCTATGGCCTGGAAATCCTGCCGGACAAAAGTGGGGGCACTGACGCTCCGTTCAACTATGACGACACCCCGGCTCTGACCCAGACCACCGCCCCGGGCAACGTGGCATACTACCACTACATACTGCATAACACGGGCAATACCCCGGACACCTTCGCCCTGACCACGGCCTTTGAGGTTGCAGCCGGCAACATCATAGCCCCCGACAAAGTCGAGGTCTACTACGACGCCAACAACAACGGCCTGGTAGACGCCGGCGATGTCTTGCTGGCCACCGACGGCGGCAACGAGGTCTCCACCGCCCTGCTGGCCCAGGACGCCATCATCCCCCTTATCGTCGCTGTGCACAGCCCCAGCAACGCGGTTGAAGGCAACCTGATCAATGTGGACCTGGATGCCCAGTCTGCCGGTGATCCCGCCGAGACCGACGAGTACTCCAACTGGAACCAGACCAGCTTCTCGCTGGGCACCGGCATCCTCACCGCCATGAAGGGCGCCGACGTCAGCAGCGCCATCCCCGGCCAGACCCTGACCTACACCGTCGAAGGCTCAAACACCGGCAGCGCCCCAATCTACGGCATCAAGTACCCCACCACTGGCACTGACGAGCATATCTCGTTTGACCCCAGCGGCGGCGACACCGAGCGCAACGGACTGCTCATCGTTGACGCGCTGGACAGCGAGAAACTCGAAGTCGGCGCCAAATACGCGGGCATCGAGAATGTAGTGATATCCGGCCCCAGCCGCGCTCAGTTCCTGTACTGGAACGAAGCCAGCAACACCTATCACCTCTACCCGGCAAATGCCGCCTGGACCAGCACTCCTAAAGTCGCCCTCTTCATACCGGACGACAGCAGCCTGGTGACAAACTCAGCCGGCACAACTGATCCCGCCGGCGTCGTTCTCACCCCCGGCCAGGGCTATAAGTTCAGCTTCACGATCGAAGTGGTCACCCCTTATCCTGTCGGGGCCGATAAGCTTATCGGCAACAAAGTCGAGGCCACCTACGCCAAAAACGCCGCGGGTGACGAAGTTGAGACCGAGTCCAACTACTCCCTCGTGCGCATTGAGGAAGACCCGCTGCACAGCACCGCCGGCGCCGCCATCGGCCCCTGGAACGTGCCTATGGCAGACGACCAAACTGACTATGCCATCACTCATCCCCAGGTTGATGCCAAGGGACTGAGTGTGGAAGGTACTTCCGAGCCGGACAAGACCACTGCCGGCATCCGCGACGCTGGCGAGGTCATCAGCTTCCCGGTCACCATCCTCAACCCGAACGAGGCACTGCCCAGCGGCGACAAGCTTGGCGCCGGCGGCCCGGCCACCGCGGCTGACGTTTACAACATCAGCTATGTGAACCCGGATCCCAGCCAGTTCAGCGTCGTGCTCTACAAGGGCGACGGCACCACTCCCCTGGCCGACAGCAATGGCGACGGCAAGCCCGACACCGGCTCCCTGAATCCGGAACAGACCGCCACCATCATCGTCAAGGTCTATATCAAAGCCGACGCCGAAGATGTGAACGCCAACGAGTTCACCGTCACCGCCACCTCGAGCAACAACCCGGGCATCTCTGACGACACCTTCCTGATCATCGCCTCAGTGCGCCCGGCCGGTGTGGATATCGCCACCAGCGGCGAGCTGGCCGGCGACGACAACGCCACCGCCGCTGACGCCAGCGAAGAAGATGACGACGATGCAACCACTAGCGCCGGCGTGCTTCCCGGCGCCATTGTCTCCTTCCCGGTGCATGTGGCCAACCTGCGTCCCATAGACCAGACCGTTGGTCTCACCGCCGACGAGACCACCACTGCGGCCGACACCTACAAGCTGAGCTACGAGAAGCTCACTGGAGCCGAGGGCTTCACAGTCGTGCTGCTCAAAGACGGCGACAGGGACGGCGAAGTTGATCCCGACGAGCTGCAGCCCGTCAGCGACACCGGCTGGCTGCCGGCCGTGGCTAACCTTAGTTCTATCAGCGACGCCGAGATCTTCTTTATGAACGTCCGCGTCAGCGTGCCCAAGGGCACTCCCGAGGACGACTACTTCGTGAAGGTCACTGCCACCTCGACCAACAATCCCGGCGTCTCTGACAGCATGCACATCCTGGTGCGTGTGCTCAACGCCCCGTCCATCGAGGTCACACCGGACAACACCGCCACGGTGGTTGCCGGCGGCACCTATATCTTCAGCCATGTGGTCACAAACACCGGTAACGTGGGAGATACGGTCACCCTCAGCCACAGCGCACTGCCCAATGGCTACAACGCCGTCTGGGTGGACTGCGACGATGGCTCAGTGACTGGCCAAAACAACCCCAGCACTGTCACCACCGGCTTCATCCCCGCCGGCGAGACCGCCAATGTCTGCCTGAGGGTCTTTGTGCCCGCCAACGCAGCCAGCGGCAGCGTGCTGCCCATCACCGTCACCGCAGACATGGACAGCTGGGATGTTGGTGTGTATCCCGAGACAGTTGACACCGCTCTGGACATCATCACGGTCATAGACGGTGCATTGCAGCTCACCAAGAGCAATGATCCCACCAGCGCAGTGGCTCCTGGCAAGACGATCAAGTACACCACCGTGTACAAGAACCTCAGCCCGGGCGAACTGACCAACTCGGTCATCGCCGACGCCATCCCGGCACATACCATATTGGCCGGAACAGCCGCCGATATCAGCGCCACTCTGCCTGACGGCACTCCCATCAAAGCCGACGCCAATGCCGCCTCCTTCGAGTGGAGCAACGACAAAGGCGCCACCTGGGACAACTTTAATTCGGCTCCCGCCTTCAGAGAAATCACCAATATCCGCGTGAAAATTGGTGATGTTCCTGCTGGCGAAGGCGGCGAACTAGTCTTCACGGTAGAGGTGAAATAACCTGCAACCCGCGAGCATACACCGGCACTGAGCCGGTGTATGCTCTCCGCCGGCTCACTGCCAGCGTATGTTCATTCAAACAGAGGGATGCGACATCAGAAAACACTTAGTGTGCCTTAGTGTATCTTAGTGTGTCTTAGTGTCCAAACAAACCTGCTATGAGCATACGCCGGCAGTGAGCCGGCGCAACCTTGTCTGACGAACGCATCACACCGTGAACTGTTTTCATTCCAAAAATCATTATGCAGGGCGCAGCG
>JAAZIY010000236.1 GCA_012800625.1 Lentisphaerota bacterium | reverse complement strand
GCAACAACGCGAAATGGTTTTCAATCAGTTGTAAAAGTTCCTGCTTTTGCTCAGCGCTGAATTTATGCTCTGGTCTGCTAAGAACCAGGGTTCCAGCGGCGCAGATGCCCAGATGGTGCAGATAATTGTCTAGTGAGCCATCAATAAACACCGAGTTCCAAGGCGTGTGTGCGATGCGGTCATCAATCGTGCCTTTCACGTTATCGGTCCAATAATTGTTATTTTTAAAGTAGTGTTTTCTTATTTCGGCGTAGACATCATCTCTGGGGATATGTACGCAGAGCATGGTATAGGGAAAGCCGCTTTGTCTATCCCATAGTTTGGCAAAGAACTCCGCTCCCCAATCAATTTCACTGCTTAGGGGCTGGTTCAGGGCGGAATTGCGCAAGAGGCCTTCTGAGTCGGCCAGCGGTTTAAGTATATTACTCATCAGCATACTGTTATAGATACGCAGGTCAGAGGCGTCGAACCAGGCGCCGGACAGGTCTATGCTTTCTTTGTTGTCTTCACGCAGGGCGTCGTCCTTGAAGCAGTCAGGATGTGCAGGGGTGGCGCAGCCGCTACGCATGCAAGAAAGCCAATAAAGGTAGTTTTCCAGGGCTGGCGCGAAAGGTTCAGTGCTAATGGGGAAGCTGGGAGAGCGCACAGTGCCAGCCTCGATATAGTAGCTGCCGGTTTTCTTAAAGGCGCTGAAGTCGGCCAGTTTGAAGTCTCCGAGTTGAGAAGCGCAGTTTTGCAAAGTTGCCTGAAAGCACACTTTGCCGCTGTCCAGTTCACGAAGTCTAAAGCTGTCATCGTTAACTTGAGCGCTAAACAGGGCGGTTTTTTCCTTGTCCCAGGGTCTATAGCCAACTTGCGACAAGGAGACGTAGGCAGGCGATATCTCCCAGCCCGAGATATTTCTTGGTAGGACATTTTCAAATCTCAAGTTTTTGAGATAGTATCTTTTCCATTGCGGGTCACCGGGCAGTCGTCCGATGCTGGTGCTGCCGAACATAAGCTGGCGTATAGACTGGCGTTCTTTTGGACTCAAAGCGCCCAGGTTCAGCCAAATCCGGTTCCACTGTCCGGCTTTCAATGGAAAAGTCGCCGCTGTCCAGCGCGGAGCACCTACCGCCTCGAACCAAATAGAGGCACGGTCTTTCATGTCTGGATAGATATCCACAGAGATGCGATTATAAAGCCCTAGTTCCTCTTTGAAATCGGCGAGGCTAAAGCCCCCTCTTTTGTAGTGTGTCGCAGTGGGTATTTTGTAGAACAAGTCGCTAATGAATTCACCGGTGTTCACATCGAAGGCCAATTCGGCCTCGGCCTCATGGCTGAGCGCCTCGGTATGTACAGCGAATTGTGAGGTGATCGCCGTCCAGGCCTTGGGATCACTTAATGCTCCCGGCTGGCTTTTGCTCTCCAAGATGGTCTCCGGCGCGAAGACACTTGGGTCGGAGCAGGTTTTCATGGAGTTACAGGAGACAATAAAAAAGCTGCTTATAACCGTGATAAGGAAGTAGAGTTTTTTCATGTTTTGGCTCTTGGTTAGTTGATTGAAATGGCTGGCCTTATCTGCCGTAAAGCTCGTTGGTGCGGCTTTCGTTGACGCCTTTCAGCTTTGTGTGCCCGTCATAGAAGAGCCAGGTGCCTTGATTATCGTGTTCGAACCCCAGTTTGTTTCCATATTTTGCGGCGTTCATATTAGTGCTAAACACATACATATCACCAGGCAGCGCGCCGCTAGGCGGATATGTATCAACCAAAAATGTTGTGCCGCTCGCCTTTTTAAGCTGAGTGATCTTAAGGTCTGCCTTGTAGCCGAAGTCCACCGTTACATAGTAGTTGTAGGCATAATTACTGTTGGCGACGATCCAAGCCAGGTTGGCGGGGCAAAACCATATGGTTTTCATCTTGTGTGCCACTGCCGGAGTGGTCGCCGGGTTGCCATACAGCCCGCGAACCTCGTAGGCCTTTTGTAGAACCTGACTCCAAGTGTTCGCCCCTACCGCATAGGCCGGGAAATAATAGCGAACTATATAGTCTTCATTGTCCTCGGTGTATTGGTGATGGACAAAGCCGAGTTGACGCATATTATTGGCGCATCTGCTTGCCATCGCCCTACTGCGCGCCTTGCCTAAAGCGGGCAAAAGCATACTGGCCAAGATGGCTATAATCGCGATTACGACTAGCAGCTCAATGAGGGTAAACGACAGCCGCTTTTTCATGATTCTGCTCCTTAATTTCATTTTATCGGGGAGGGCGTACCCAGACCGTAATCAACAACAGCGATGAGGGTAACATACATTCGCGACGAGGGTATTACAAATAAAATCGGACGTATCGGACGGATCATTTTATCGGACGGATCATTTT
>JAAZIY010000035.1 GCA_012800625.1 Lentisphaerota bacterium | reverse complement strand
TATGCGGCGCCGCAGGCGCCGCATAAGCCCTTAGTGTGCCTTCGTGTCTCTTCGTGTGACTTCGTGTCCAACTGGCTTTTTGGACACGGTCTAACATAAGCTCAGCCAGGGAGGCTACTCCAGAAAAAGCCCCAGCTGTCGAAACTTCTCGTGCCGGTCTTGTCGCAACTGCTCTGCCGACATTTTGCGCAGGTCCTGCAAATGTCTAAGCAGAGCTTCTCCCAATAACTCGGCGGCCTTTTGATAGTCCCGGTGTGCGCCTTCGGCCGGCTCGCGCACCACTTCGTCAGCGACTTTCAGCTTTTTGAGGTCATCGCTGGTAAGCTTGAGCGCCTCAGCGGCTTTGGGCACGGCCTCGCTGTTGCGCCAAAGTATGGCGGCACAGCCCTCCGGAGTGATCACTGAATAATAGGAGTTGGCCATAACCAGCAGACGGTTGGCCACGCTGATGCCCAAGGCACCACCGCTGCCACCCTCCCCGGTGATAACACTAATAACCGGCACAGACAAAGCGAACATATCACGCAGATTGCAGGCGATCGCCTCGCCTATGTGACGCTCCTCCGCACCTATGCCAGGATAAGCCCCAGGCGTGTCAACCAAAGTAATGATGGGAGCGCCGACCTTATCAGCCAAATGCATCAAACGTAAAGCCTTACGGTATCCCTCTGGATGCGCGCAGCCGAAATTGCAGGCCATGTTGCTCTTTAAGTCACGACCCTTGCGCGTGGCAATAAGCATCACCGGCTGCTGATCAAACAAAGCAAAACCGCCAAAAATTGCCTGGTCGTCAGAATAACGACGATCGCCGTGAAACTCAAGAAAATCGCTGAAAAGCAAAGATATGTAATCAGCCGGATAGGGACGCTGAGGATGACGAGCCATCTGTACTTTCTCAATCGGACTGAGATTGAGAAAAAAATGCTCCTTCAGCAAACCAAGCTTCTCGCGTAAAAGAAGTATGCCGGAATTCAAGTCAGCGTCGCGTTTCAAACCCGAAGCACTCAGCTCAGCTAACTTGCACTCCAACTCTAAAATCGGCTTCTCTATTTCAAGACAGGATATCATAACGCAGAAAAAATGATGTATTACGCACAAAAAGCCATAAGTTGAACCCAGTCGAAAGGGGGAGGACACGAAGGCACACGAAGTCGCACGAAGGCGCACGAAGGCGCACGAAAGCGCACTAAGGCACAGCAAGTGGTCTTTGTTTTTTATTCTATGATTTCTACCCGCAGCGGCGGCGCCACGCCGCCAGGCTCGGGGACAAAGTCAAAGAGCTCCTCGATGTCCTCGTTTCTGAGCCTGACACAGCCCGAGCTTGAGGCAGTGCCTATGCTGTCCGGCTCCCAGGTGCCGTGAATGCCGTAGCCGCGCAGAGTCGGGTCAGTACCCTCCACTGGAACCAGCCCCAACCAATGCGTGCCGAGCACATTTTCAGGCGCACCATAGGGTATATTTTTGCCCGGCGGGGTCCAGGCCGGATGACGGATGCGGCTGTTGATCAAAAAGATGCCCGCCGGTGTGCGGTCCTCTTTGCCTATGCCGATGCGATAGTAACGGTAAAGCTCGCCGTCGTTGTACAAACTGAGTATGTATTCATGCTTGGAGACCTTGATGCTCCAGGCTCCCTGTATGTAGGAAAGCACCTGGCCGGGCTGAATCAGTGGATTCTCACCCTTGAGGCCATTCAGGCGTTTCAAGGCTGAAACACTGGTGTAAAGCGCGGCAGCTATCTTGCTGAGATTGTCGCCAGGACGCACATTGTAGCGCCTCTTTTCAGAGCTGGGGGCACCCTCGTTCATAATACGACGGTTCGCCTCGTTGATGATGTCGGCAGCGCGAAACCAGTAACGGTCATACTCCACCAGGCCAGGCAGCTTCAATGCGTTATGCGCCAATGCGCGGGCAGCCTCAAGCCTGCCAAACTGCAACTGCTGCTCGGCACTGTCTAGCAACTTCTCAATGCGCAAGTACTCGCGCTGATACTGCTGCGCGGGCAAAGGCGGAGAGGCTGGCAAGCTCTCAGAAGGCTCAGCTGCAGCCGGCACAGATGCAACATGGCCGACTTCTGAGTGCCCCACAACAGGTGGCTCAGCTGGCCTGGAGACATCCTTAATGCAAGAACGCCAGACCAACCCGGCAAGCCCCAAAAAAGCCAGAGTCAAAATAATGATCAAAGGATATTTGATATACCAGAACATTGTTTCCTCCGTCTTTACCCTTCGTGTACCTTCGTGTGCCTTCGTGCAGCTTCGTGTAAATTAGTCTCCTCCCTCCGCCAACATCTTATTTATGGCAGCAGCAGCCTTGCGCCCCTGTCCCATGGCCAGGATGACGGTAGCCGCTCCAAGCACTATGTCACCGCCGGCAAAAACCCTGGGCAATGAGGTACGTCCGTCCTCGTCGCAGACCAGGTTGCCCCACTTGTTGAATTCCAGCCCTTCTGTGGTCTGACGTATCAGCGGGTTTGAGCTGTTGCCGATGGCCACGATAACCGCATCAAGCGGCAAGACATATTCGCTGCCGGGCACGGCCACTGGCGAACGTCGTCCGGAGGCGTCAGGCTCGCCCAGCTCGTAGCACAGGCATTCCAGTGCTGTCACCCGCCCCTCCTCGTTGCCCAGCACGCGCTTGGCATTACGCAGAAGATGAAACTGCACGCCTTCTTCGCGGGCATGATGTATCTCTTCAACCCGTGCCGGCATTTCCTTCTCGCTGCGTCGATAAATCAGGTAGACCTCTTCGGCTCCCAGGCGCAGCGCCGTCCTGGCGGCGTCCATAGCCACATTACCGCCGCCTAGCACCGCCACACGCTTCGCCTCCGCTATAGGTGTGGCCGCCTTGTCGCGCTCATAGGCTCTCATCAGATTGGCCCTGGTAAGATACTCGTTGGCCGATGAGACCCCGATCAGGTTCTCGCCCTCGATGCCCATGAAGTTAGGCAGGCCGGCGCCTATGCCGATAAACACGGCGTCATAGCCGTCCTTATCCAGCAGGTCTTGCAGCTTGCGGCTGCGTCCGATAAGAAAATTAGGCAGCATCTGCACGCCCATGCGCCTGAGCAGCTCCACCTCGGCCTCGACAATCGCCTTGGGCAGTCGGAACTCCGGGATGCCGTACATCATAACGCCGCCGAACTTGTGAAAGGCCTCGAAGACCGTCACTGCGTGTCCAGCCCGTCGGCAGTCCGCCGCCACTGTGATGCCGGCTGGCCCGCTGCCGATCACCGCCACTTTTTTGCCGCTATCGGGCGCGCACTGGGGCAGTTCGGTCTTGCCCTGGTTGCGTTCCCAGTCAGCCACAAAACGCTCCAGCCTTCCGATGGAGACCGCCTGTTCCGGGTCTTTGAGCACCTTGGCCAGGGTGCACTTCACCTGGCACTGCGTCTCCTGCGGGCAGACCCTGCCGCAGACCGCCGGCAGCAGGCTGTCCACCTTGATAAGGCGTATGGCCTCGGCAAAGTCGCCCACGGCGATGCTTTTGATAAAGTCGCGTATAGGCAGGCGCACCGGGCAGCCCTCTACGCAGGGCTGATTTTTGCATTGCAGGCAGCGATTAGCCTCCACCACGGCTTGCATAGGCGTATAGCCCAGGGCCACCTCGCTGGTGTTCTTGCGCCGCAACTCGGCGTCCTGCACCGGCATCTCCTGCAAGGGGATTTTAGCGCGCTGCGCCGGCTTCAGTTGAAAATCGAGTTTTTTCAGTTCTTCGTATTGCGGCCTGGCGAGTTCCTGCAAGGCCGCGGTATTATTCTCAGACATTCTTTTTCTCCAGCTCGGCGGCTTGTTGCTGCATGCGGCAAGCGTGTTGCTCCTCTTGCCGGCGCTCCTGCGGCCTATAGGCCTGCAGACGTTGTATGAGGCCGTCGAAATCAACCTTCAAGCCGTCAAACTCCGGCCCGTCCACGCAGACAAACTTGGTTTCGCCGCCCACGCTCACCCGGCAGCCGCCGCACATGCCGGTGCCATCAACCATAATGGTGTTCAAGGAGACCACCACCGGCACATCGTAGGGGCGCACCGTCTCCACGCAGAATTTCATCATCACTGGCGGCCCTATGGCCACCACCAGCTGCGGCTTCTCGGCGGCCTGGCAAAGCTCCTTCAATGGGGCGGTCACCAGGGCTTTACGTCCGGCGCTGCCGTCATCGGTGCAGATAATCAGCTCATCGGCAAAAGCGGCAAAACGGTCTTCC
>JAAZIY010000235.1 GCA_012800625.1 Lentisphaerota bacterium | reverse complement strand
ATAAAACATAACAAGACTAGCTTCCTCATGTATCAGAAAACTTGACTTTTAACACCAAGGCACACTAAGATACACCCCGTCTAAAAAGCTGGCCCGGCAGGAGTTTGGACACGAAGACACACGAAGCTACACTAAGACACACTAAGTCAAGTCTTTTAGGGCAATCCCCTGACTATCTAGGCAGTGAGGGCATATTGGGCAGGGTTTCGATGGGCAGCGGCTCCACCCTGTCCACCAGACCCCAGCGCCGCGAGAAGGGCCACCAGACCCAGAGCGCGGTGCCCACCAGGTTTTCACGCGGCACGCTGCCCCAGTAGCGGCTATCTAAGCTGTTCTCGGAATTGTCTCCGAGCATAAAGTAGCGTCCCTGCGGCACCTTGAAGCTGTCAGAGCTATTACGCAGATACCTGGAGCCAGGCATATGCGCATAGCCGCGGAAGCCCCCCGTATAGCTATGCATGCGCGCAAAGCCGGGGGAGTCGCCGGCATCCAACAGCTTGAACTGCTTGGCTCCAGGCGCCTTCACATAAAGCCGGTGTTCTTTGATGAGAAGCTCGTCGCCAGGCAGACCCACCAGACGCTTAATATAATAGCGCCCGCCAAAATCTCCCTCCGGCGGACTCTCTAAATCATCGGTGACAAAGACAATGACGTCGCCGCGCTTCGGTTCCCGAAAGCAATAGGTCAGCCGGTTGACAAAGAGATGGTCGCCGGACTTGAGTGCTCCGCGCAGCACGTTTTCTCCAGCGCGGAAATGGCGCTGGTCTCCAAACAGCGATTTGCCGTATTTTTCATACAGTGAGCGCTGTATGTCATTCACTGAGCCAGTCAGTTCATAGCCGCGCGCGCCTATCTGCACCAACGATTTGGGAAAGAAGGGCATGGCGGGCAAGGCCCTGACGCCGCTGAAATTCAGCTGACCCTCCTCCTCGGCAGTCAGGTCCAGATGCCTTTCGGAGTAATTCAAGAAGGAGAAGAATTTTTTCAGCGCGCTGCCGGCAAAGGGTTTTTCCGCATCGCTGAAATGTATGCCGTACAAGGTGGGCTGCATGCTGCCGGTGGGTATCTTGAAAGGCTGCACAAACAGGGAGCGCAGGCCAAAAGCCAAACCCAGAGCCACCACAAGGACCTCGAGGTTGTCGCGCAGCCAGCGAAAACGTGGCGGGGGCGGCAGCTTCAGCTTGTGAACGCCGCTTTCATACTTGCGCAGACACTTTTCCTGCTCGCCGGCGTCTTTGCCGGCAAGCAGCTCCCGAAGCTCGGCGACCGCCGCCTGCAAGGCGCTGATATGCTCCGCACTAAGGATGTCCTCGTCCCGCACAAGACGCTGGCGCAAATGCTTCAGTATGTCCTTCAGTTCCGCACGTCGCCGCATGCTCTTATTTTGCAGCAGACGCAGAACCGCATTGCCAAAAAAGAAATAAAAGACCGCCAGGTCCAAAATAATAATCAGCCAAATCGGCATCTTCAAACCCTTTTTTAGGGATTAGCAGTTGCACAGGCAGGCAAGCCCGCCCTGTTTGCAGCCTCAGTCCTTGTCGGAGGACTTGAGCACGGCTACGAAAGCCTCCTGCGGGATATTGACATTGCCAATCTCCTTCATGCGCTTCTTGCCCTCTTTCTGTTTATCGAGCAGCTTGCGCTTGCGCGAGATATCGCCGCCATAGCATTTGGCGATCACGTTTTTCCGCAGCTGGCGCACATCTTCGCGAGCGATGATCTTACCGCCTATGGCGCCCTGTATGGCGACCTTGAACATCTGCGGCGGTATGGCATCTTTCAACCGTTCGCAGACCATGCGCGCCCTGGCCACGGCGCGATCGCTATGCACTATGGAGGCAAAGGCGTCCACCCCCTCGCCGTTCACCAGGATCTCCAGCTTCACCATGGGGCCGCGCTCATAGCCGTCCATCGAGTAGTCCATGCTGCCGTATCCCCGAGTCACGGTTTTTAGCTTGTCGTAGAAATCGAGCACGATCTCGTGCAGCGGCATGCGGCAGGTGATCATGATATGGTTCTGGTCGACGTTGTCGGTTTTCAGACAGAGGCCGCGTTTTTCCATGATCAGGTTCATAATGCCGCCCATATAGCTGGTCGGCGAGATGATCTGCGCCTTGATCATAGGCTCTTCGATATGCGCAATCTCACTAGGCTCGGGCATATAGAGCGGGTTGTCCACCTCTTTCATGCTGCCATTGCGCAAATAGACCCGGTATATGACGCTGGGATAGGTCAGCAGGATATCCATGTTGTATTCCCGGCGCAGGCGCTCCTGCACGATCTCCATGTGCAGCAGTCCCAGAAAGCCGCAGCGAAAACCGGCCCCCAGGGCCACCGAGCTTTCCGGCTGCGCGAAAAACGCGCTGTCATTCAGGCGCAGCTTGGCGATGTTGAATTTCAAGGCCTCGTAGTCGGCTGTGTCTATGGGGTAGATACCGCTGAAAACCATGGGACTGATCTGACGAAATCCCGGCAAGGGGTGCTTGCAGGCTTTTTCGTCATGGGTCAAAGTGTCGCCCACTTTGATGTCATGCGGCGACTTGATAGTGGTGATGACGTAGCCCACCTCGCCGGCCTCGAGGCTCTCGCTGGCCCGCATCTGCGGCCCGAAAAAGCCCAGTTCCTTGACCTCGCTGGTCTGGCCGCTGCTGAACAGGCGTATCATTTCGCGGTTGCGCAGTCTGCCGTTGAAAACCCGCACATAGCTGACCACACCGCGATAAACATCGAAAACCGAGTCGAAAACCAGAGCCTGCAGGGTTTCCTCTGAGCGGGTCGGAGCCGGTATGCGCTCGACCACGGCTTCAAGCAGCTCCTCGATGCCCAGGTCGGCCTTGGCTGAGACCTGCAAGGCCTCCTCCCGAGGTATGGCGAGCAGCTCCTCGAGCTGAGTCAGGCACATATCGATATCGGCGGCAGGCAGGTCTATTTTATTGAGCACCGGGATAATGGTCAGTTTCTGTGCAATGGCCAGGTTCACATTGGCCATGGTCTGAGCCTGCACGCCCTGGGCGGCGTCAATCACCAGGATGGCGCCTTCGCAGGCGGCCAGGCTGCGGCTTACCTCATAGCTAAAGTCAACGTGACCAGGCGTGTCAATCAAATTAATGGTGTAGTCCTGGCCGTTTTTGGACTTGAAAAGCATGCGCACCGGGTGCGATTTGATAGTGATGCCGCGCTCGCGCTCGAGGTCCATATCGTCGAGCACCTGGTCCTGAAAAACCCGCTCCTCGATGGTTTCAGTATGCAGTAAAAAACGGTCTGCCAAGCTTGACTTGCCGTGGTCTATATGCGCAATAATGCAAAAATTTCTAATGTTGTTAATCGGGTCTGACATGAGTTTGTTTTAACTGTATTCCTTTCGTTAAAGTGAGCCTGCAGGATTTAGACTGCCTTTTCAGGCATTGCGCCCCATTTTTCTGATCACCAGCAGCCCGCCTATCTGATAGGCCAGGTTAGGTATCCACAGGATTAGCTCGGGGTGTAGGCGCGGATACTCGCGCAGGCTGTCTGAGAGCAGCAGGAAGGCATAGAATATGAGTGCCATGACCACGCAGAGCAGCAGCCCTATCGAGGCCTCCGAACGCTTGTTGCGTATGCCAAAGGGTACGCCTAGGATCAAAAAGGCGAAAGGCGACATGGATAGAACCAGGCGGTAATGAAACTCAAGCAGGTGCCTGGAGGCGCTTTCGCCGTCGGCCTCGCTGCGGCTCCAGTCGCCAAACAGCATCTTCACGTTCATCATTTTCAGGCGTCGGGAAAGCGGCTTCTGCTCCTGTGCCTGGGCAAAATCGAGCGGCAGGCTCAGGCTGTCGGCCTGCACAAAAGGCAGGCTGTCCCCATGCTCCTGAGACTGCCCCAGCTCATACTCGGCAAAGCTAAAGCCTTGCAACAGCAGCTCCAGCTTGCCGTTTTTGGGCTGCGGCATGAGCAATCCCTTGGCGGCGCTGATGTCGCGCAACCGGCCTGAATCCGGGTCCCGGTCAAAAAGATGCAAGTCGTAGATTACATTAGCACGTTTATGACCTATATGCAAAACACTGTGGTCTGTGAGTCGAAGCTCCATGCCTGGTTCGAGCATGGTCAGCGGATTGCCCAGCAGGGCCTCCAGCTGCATCTGCCTGGCCTGATAGCGACAGTCCGGCGCGGCAAACATGCTTAGATAGAGACAGGCCAGGCTGATGATGACGCTGATGAATAGACAGGGCGAAATAATCTGCCAAAGGCTGACACCGCTGGCCTGCAAGGCGATCACCTCGTTGTCCGCCGACATGCGGCTGAAAACCAGCACGCAGGACACCAACAGGGACAGAGGCAGGGCGAAACGAAGCACATCTGGCAGCAAAAACAAAAGCATGCGCCCCAAAAACAGGGGAGAGACGCCGCGGGCCAAAAGGTCAAAGGCGCGGAAAAAATGCGTGCCCAGCATAACAAATACCAGGATGCCCAAAGCCATGCCGAGATTGAGCAGCAGGCTCTTGGCTATGTAGCAGTTGAATGTCTTCACGGAAACAAATAAAGCCTAAAACGGGCAAAACTACGCCTTGGAGTGCCTTAGACCCCGTCCAAAAAGGTCATAACGCCGAAAGGCCGTTAGT
>JAAZIY010000234.1 GCA_012800625.1 Lentisphaerota bacterium | reverse complement strand
TGAGCAGACGGCATTCGGCGGCATTGAGAAAAAACGGCGCTAGATACACGAAAACCTCGCCGCTTTAGTCCGGCATTCCCCAGCCCTGTCTTAGCCTCTTGCCTTCCCTTATTTTTTTCGGCTGAATTTGCTTTCCTGCCCGTTTTTGATGCGCACGATATTGTCTTTATGCCGGATGATAATGAGCGCTGCGATAATGCACATCAGCACGATGTTGGCCACATTGAAATTACCCTTGTTGAGCAGGAACATAAGAGCGGCAAAAAGCGGCATGGAGACCGCTGCGACCAGGCTGGCCAGCGAGACCATGCGCGTGCGCAGGAAGGTGATGTACCAGACTACAGCTCCGACGAGCACCGGCGCTATGGTGACTCCCAGGATGGCTCCCAGGCTAGTGGCCACTCCTTTACCGCCTTTGAAGTCCAGCGTATAGGGAAAGACGTGTCCGGTTATGGTTCCGGCAATGGCGAACATCTCGCCCCATTCCGAGCCTATGGCCATGCGTGCGCCCAGCCAATTGCCGATAATTATCACCGGTAGCAGGCCCTTCAGAAAATCGAGTACGAAGCAGACCATGCCCCAGTCTTTTCCCAGTGTGCGCCGCACATTGGTTGCCCCTATATTCTTGCTGCCATGCCGGCGTATGTCAACCCCGTTCAGCTTGCCAATCAAATAGCCAAAAGGGATGCTGCCGACGAAGTATGCGATAAAGGCTATGCACAGACCGCCGGCCAGAAAACTTTGAAGGCCCATAGATGAAATTTCCTGAAATCAGTTTTATGCTTGCTAAAGGCTTTGTGCCCCGAGAACAGTGCCGGCCTGACCCTTAGTGTGACTTAGTGTCCTCCCCCTGTTTTTGCTCCGCTTCGCCGCTCCCACTCCGGCGCTCAGCAGCCATTTCTTCGCAGCTGATAGCACTCCTGGCATCTAAAAACATCCATGCCGTAGAAGAGGGTCTGCGCTTCATTCAGTTTTGCCTTGAAGCAGTCATTGTCCTGAAGCTCGCAGAGCTGCGGGTTATTGTCGGCCAACAGCTGTGCCGGGCCGCGCAGCAGCTGCACCTTCACTACTGCGTCCTCGGGCAGCACACAGAAGTCCAGCCCGTCCATGGCATTGTTGAAAGCCAGACCCAGGCCTGCCTTGAAATTCCCGTGCGTAATGCTCTGAAAGTAGCCGGTGCTGCCAAAAGGACTGGAAAGCACCAGGCTGTCAGACACTACCTGCGGACAGAACAGCTGTCCGTCAACCCAGATGCGATAGCGTATGGCCGAGGAAAGCAGGCCGCGGCTCAAGACCAAGTCGTTGAGACCCAGCAGACGCGGCTCCTCGCCCTCGAAATATGCAGCCACCTTGCTGGGATATGATTTTTGCAGCTCGCCGCGAAAAAGCTTTTCCAGCGTGCTGCTTTCGGCATGCCGGGCGCATTTTGGATTCTGCCTGCGGTCACGTATGGGGCATTTAGGTATGCCGGGATAAAGACGCTCGGCGCCCAGCAGCGAGCCGTCGCCGCCGTGTGTGATGACCAGCTCAGGGTCTTCCTGCACTATGTCAAGCGGAAAGCCCTGAAGCAGCGGCCTTAAGTCCTCCAGATTGCGCCCATAAAGTAAAACCCGCAATTTCCTGCCGCTGAAAAGTTCATCCATTATAAACCCCAAAAACCGCCCCGAGTAACTGAAAAATGAAAAGCACCGCCCTGCGCAGACCAAAAAAACCTGCTCTGCCTTCGTGTGCCTTGGTGTATCTTAGTGTGTCTTCGTGTCCAATTAGCTTTTTGGATGCGGTCTAATGTATTACATTAAAGCAGTTTTGCCCGTCAGTCAATGGGTTTTGTGACAATTTGTGTTTTTTGCAGCTTGCCGTCCTTTTCCTCGTACATGATCTGATACTCCTGTGGCCTCTGGTTGGGCACCGGAAAGAAGATGCCGCATTGCACCTTCCAGGCGCGGTCGGCGGAAAGCTTGACCTCCTTCATGGCCTCATTGATAAAGCGCTGCTCAGTGCTCAGGCGCTTGAGCTTGCTCAGGCATACCGCGTTCACTAGCAGGCTGACCAGGACTAGCAGCAAAACCAGCAACAGAAGAAAAGTCGGCAGCGGAGAAGCGGCTTTGACAATGGGCGCAGGCGGCGCTGGCACAGGCCTGGCGACAGCAGCGGCTGCTGCTGTCGGCCTTGCCAAAGGCTTGCCACCGAGCCGGGGCTGGCGCTCGACAGCCGGCTTTTCTTTGCCTTTGCCTTCCGGATCCTCCTCAAAAACCGAGAGTACATCTTTGAAGTCGTCATTCATAGCGGGCTGTGCTCCTCTCTGAAGTGAATTATATTAAGCAGGGTACGAGAATACATCGTATCATACCATAAAGTTGCAAGTCGGGTTTTCAAGTCACAGCAAAGGCATATGTCCTTAATATATAGCAAGCAAGATGAATACCGCATGCGCCAGGCCCTGCAGGAGGCCGAGCGCGGCTGGGGGCTTTGTTCGCCAAATCCCATGGTGGGAGCCTTAATATGCAAAAACGGCAGTGAGCTGTCCCGCGGCTACCATAAACGCTGTGGCTGCGCACATGCCGAAGCCATAGCCTTGCAAAAAGCCGGCGAAGAAGCCAGAGGAGCCGAACTCTATGTCACCCTGGAACCTTGCAGCAGCAACGGACGCACCGCGCCCTGCGTGCAAGCCATTATCAAGGCCGGCATCAAAAGCGTAATCATTGGATGCCTGGACCTGAACCCAAAACACGCCGGCAGAGGCGTGGAAATCCTGCGCCAGGCCGGCATAACAACAAAAGTGGGACTGCTGGAAGAAGAATGCCGGCGCCTGAATGAACACTTCTTCTGGTGGATACAGGAAAAACGCCCCTTCGTCTACCTGAAAATGGCCATGAGCCTGGACGGCAAGATCGCCCTGCCGGACGGCTCCTCCAAATGGATCACTGGCCCGGCGGCCCGCTCGCAAGTGCAAAAGCTGCGCCGCCTGGCCGCTGCCATCATGGTGGGAGGGCAGACCCTGCGCGCCGATGACCCCGGACTGCTGGTAAATGAGCCGGAAAACTGGCATAAACAACCGCAAACATGCATCTGGAGCAGCCAAAAACCAGAGCGGGGCTACAAAATCATGCGGGAGGACAGAGAGCCGCCCATATTTGCCAAACCACGGACAACTGCTGAATGGCTCGAGTTTCTGCGGCAGCTAGGCGAAAAAGACTGCAACTTCCTCCTGCTCGAGGGAGGCGGCGAGCTGGCCGCCAGCGCGCTGGCCGCCGGCATAGTCAATAAAGTCGGCTTCTTTGTGGCACCCAAACTCATCCTGGGACGCGATTCCATACCAGTGGTGGGCGGACAGAGCGTAGCAAACCTGGAACAGGCTATCCAGGTGCAGGAGATGAAATGCGAATTCTTTGGACTAGATATACTTCTAAGCGGATACTGCCAAAATGTTTACCGGAATAATTGAAGACCTGGGCAAGGTGAGCCGAATCAGCAGACAGGGCGCGGCCATGAAGCTGGAAATCAGCACTGCTATGCCCGCCGCGGAAATCGCCCTGGGCGACTCGGTCGCGGTCAACGGCGTCTGCCAGACCGTCGAGGGGATGCAGGAGGGCAGTCTGGTCTTCCACGTGCTTAGTGAAACTTTGCAGAAAACCAACCTGGGCGAACTAAGGCCCGGCAGCGAGGTGAACCTGGAGAGTGCCTTGCGCTTTGGCGGCAAGCTAGGGGGGCATCTGCTCTCCGGACACGTTGACTGCTGCGCCGCGGTGCTTGAAATCGGCGAGCGCGCCGGCGACATTGCCATTAGCATTGCCAGGCCCAAGGAGGATTTCCCCCTAGTTCCCAAGGGCAGCATCGCCATCAACGGGGTTTCGCTAACCGTCGCCGCGCTTAGCCCTGAGGCGGTCCTGGTCTGCATTATTCCGCATACCTGGCAGCACACCAACCTCAGGCTGCTAAAAAACGGCAGTCAAGTCAACCTCGAGGCCGACATGATCGGCAAGTATGTGCAAAGCCTGACGGCTCCGTATATAAGCAAACCAGAAGTAAGCCTGGACAAGCTCAGACAGGCCGGATTCCTCTAAAGCAGCGCAGCCAAAAAAACGCGGGATTTAGGACACGAAGACACACCAAGTCACACGAAGACACACTAAGTTTTTCAAGCTTTGCTTGCAGCCTTGAGCCGGCATTTCCCGCCTTCCTGTCTTATTCCTAATAGAGCCGCCGCCGTTTTGTTGTCGGGCTAAAGTGTACTTGACGGCTTATATTCTATCTCGGTTTTTTTTATGGTTGACGGAGTCATTTCATGTCATATACGTCTAACAGGGATGGCAGCTGGCAAAGCTCGGACACTCAGGAGATCGAGAAGCGGCGACGGCGCGCCGGCGAGGAGAAGATGCTGGTGAGGCCGGCGGAAAAAGGACACAGGTCGATATTCCAGGATTATTTGGTAACCCGCAGCGGAGAGACTGATGCGCTTACCTACCGGGTCGAGCTGCGCTCACTGCAGCAGCTGCACAATACCTGCAGCTGCCCCGACTTCAAGAAGAGTTTTCTGGGAACCTGCAAACATATAGAAAAGGTGCTCTCTTGGGTTAAGCCAGGCAGAAAAAAGGACTCTCCGAAGGTCGAACTCTATATCTCCGGCCAGGATGCGCAGCCCTGCATAGTCCTGCCCGAGCCTTGTCCGGAGGCGGTCAAGGTCTTTCTGCATAAGTTCCTCGACCTGGAGGGGAGGCTGCGCCGCCCCCTCTGGAATAGCCTGCAGGTACTCCTGCGCGATCTGGAGAACTGCCGTCCGGAGGTAAAAGAGCAGTTTCGCATATCCGCCGGCATCGAAGACTATATCGGCGAAATGCTCGGGAAGGAACATCTGCAGCGCGTGCGGCGGCGATTCGTCGGAGAATTGCGCCAGCAGGCCGGGCAGAGCGGTTTTCTGAGGCTACCCCTGTACGACTACCAGATCGAGGGAATGCTGCACTTGGCCTTTACTGGCAGAGCCATGCTTGCCGACGAGATGGGCCTGGGCAAAACTGTGCAGGCCCTGGCCGCCGCCGCCCTGATGCGCCGGCACTTTGAGGTGAAAACCGTGCTGGTGGTCGCCCCTGCCTCGCTGAAAACCGAATGGGAGGAGCAAATCCGCAAATTCACCGCTCTGCCCTGCGAAATAGTCTACGGCTCGAAAAAAACGCGTCTGCAGCTTTACCGGCAAAGCAAGGCTTTTTTTATTCTGAGCAACTATGAGCAGATCATCCGCGACTATGAGGAGATCAACCAGACCCTGCAGCCCGACCTGGTGATCCTGGACGAGGCGCAGCGCATCAAAAACTGGCGCACCAAGACGGCAAACCGCATCAAGCGCCTGAAGTCCAGATTCGCCTTCGTGCTCACCGGCACACCCCTGGAAAACCGGATTGACGAGCTTTACTCCCTGGTCGAGTTCATCAACCCGGGTATCTTCGGCAGCCTTTTCCGCTTCAACCGGCGCTTCTACCGCTTCAACGAGGAAGGCAAGGTGGACGGCGTGCAGAACCTGAAGCAGCTGCACGAGGAGGTCTCTGAAATCATGCTGCGACGGCGCAAAAGCGAGATCGCCGACCAGCTGCCCGAACGCATCGAAAACAACTACTTTGTCGAGATGAACAAGGAGCAGCGCGAGCGCTACGACGAATATGCGCTGACTGTCGCAAGGCTCTACAATCTTGCTAAAAAACGCCCGCTCACCCCGCGCGAGTCCGAACAGCTGCAGATCGCGCTGGCCTGCATGCGGATGCTCTGTGACTCCTGCTATATACTCGACCAGGAGATAAAGGAGTCGCCCAAGATCGATGAGCTTATGCTGATACTCGAGGAGCTTTGGAGCAGCGAGCCGGGGCGCAAGGTGATTATCTTCTCCGAATGGGTGCGCATGCTCGAACTGGTCGAGGAGCGTCTGCAGCAGCGCTCCTGCGCCTATGCCTTGCACGCCGGCCATGTCGAACAGCAAAAACGCCGCGAGGAGATCAACCGTTTCAAAAACTGTCCGGACTGCCTGGTGTTTCTGTCCTCGGACTCCGGCGGCCTGGGTCTGAATCTGCAAGCCGCCAGCGTGGTGGTGAATCTGGACCTGCCCTGGAACCCGGCTCGTCTGGAACAACGCATTGCCCGAGCCTGGCGCAAGCATCAGAAAAACCAGGTCAATGTCATCAATCTGGTGTCGAGCAACAGCATCGAGCATAGGATGCTGGGTACCCTCGAGTTCAAACAAGGCCTGGCTGACGTGGTGCTCGATGCCCTCGGAGACTTCGAACAATTCGAGCAAAGCGACGCCAAAGCCGCATTTATGGAGCGCCTGAGCCAGATCATGGAAGGCACGCTTCCCGCGCCCCAGCCCTCCCCTCTGCCAAAAGCGCTTGAGCCGGCCGCCCTGCTGCAACAAGAGCTTACGCTGGACAATCCCGGCCTAGGCTCCTGCAGTGTCCTGTATGACCGGGAGGGCGACAAGCCGCCGGCGGTGCTCGCCGTGGGCACGCCAAAGGCCGGCGAACAGCTGCTCAAAAGCCTGGCGAAAACCCATGCCGGACAGATACAGCCCGACCGGGTCTGCCTGCTGTCGCCGGAGCAATATCAGCTTTTGCAGCAGCTGGCCGCCCTGGGTCTCATCAGTATCAACGACGACAAGATGACCCGGGTTTTCGAGGATGCCACCCGTCAGGCCCCGCCGCCGCCGGAGCGCCGCTTGCGTCTGAAAAAAAGCCGTAGCCTGCAGGAGCTAGGCGAGCGGCGCCTGAGGATGTCCCGCGTGCTCTGCGACGGCGATTTTCTTCAGGAGAGCCTGCCGCCGGCCAAGGATGCGCTTTTGCATTCGGCCCTGGCCTTGTTGCTGCTCAGCGGCACCATGCCCTTGGAACAGGCTCCCGAACAGTTTACGGCGCTTCAGCTGCCCGAGCTGAAGAAAAACTGCCCGGTCCTTAGCCGCGAACAGCTCATGCTTCTGCAGCTGGCCTTGCACGACTGCCTCGAAGAGCCAAGGCTTTTCCTGCAGGAATGCGAGGGCTTCCTGCAGACCGCCGCGGAATATATCAACAAGCAGGCCCTGACCTCTTGAGCGCCGGACAGGGCCTGTCATCCGGAGTCTGCCCACAAAGCGCGCCAAACCCGCCCCGGAGACGCCGCCTAAAAGCCAATAATGCAGGATTTTGGACAGCAAGCTGCAGCAAGTCAGCAATCTGTCCGGTTATTTTCCCCCAGCGTTTTACATTAAACCCGTCTCGTTTTAATCAGCTAAAGCAACAAGGAAACAGCATGTTTATCCGCCGCAACCTCACGCTTCTCTTCGTTCTTCTTGGTTTGTCTCTGCTTGCCCAGGAGATCAGCATTGACCTGGACCGAAGCTCGGGCAGCTACAAGCTCGGCGAAACCGCAATCTTCAGCATCAATACTTTCGATGCCCAGGGGCAGCCCCTGAAGGAAGGCAAGCTGAAGGCCCTGCTTAGCAATGACGGCGGCAAAGTGCTTTCCGAGCTGACTTTCGACTTGGCGGAAACCCCCGTCCCCAGGATCACGTGCAGCTTGCCCCAACCCGGCTTTCTTAGACTGACTGTGCCCGGCTATAAAAACAGAAAAAACAGGGTCGGCTGCAGCGGAGCGGCTTTTGCCGCCGAGGATATCAAACCCGGCAGCGACATGCCGGCAGACTTTGCGGCCTTCTGGCAACAGGAAATAAAAGCCGCCGAGGAAATACCCCTGGACGCCAAAATCAGTCCCATGCCGGCCTACAGCAAGGAAGGCAGCCACAGCGCCTATGCGGTCAGCTTCGCCGCTCCAGGCGGCAGGGTATATGGCTTTCTGACCGTCCCCGAAAGCGACCAACCCCTGCCTGCCCTGGTCAACGTGCCCGGCGCCGGTCCGGGCAGCAGCGCCCCTGGCATTGGTCTTTTTGCCAATCAGGCCGTCTTTCTGTCCATTAATGTGCATAACTATGATCCCCTGCAGCCTGGCAGCACTGCCGCCGAGCAGTACAAGGAGCTAAATAAAAACGGCACCTATAGCCATCATGGCTCCAGCGACAAAAGAAAATATTATTTTCACCGCGCCATCCTGGGGGTCAACCGAGCCATCAATTATCTCAGCCAAAGACCCGAGGTGGACTCGCAGCGCATAGGCATATATGGCAGTAGTCAAGGCGGCATGTTCGCTCTGATCATGAGTTCTATAAACCCTCACATCAAGGCCGCTGTGGCCAATGTGCCGGCCGGCTGCGACCACCACGGTTTTCTGTTGGAGCGCAGCCCAGGCTGGCCCAGGCTGGTGAAAGCCAACATCCCTGAAAGCAGCGAAACCGCCAAATACTATGACGTGGTCAACTTTTGCCGCAGCCTGAAAGTGCCGGTACGTGTGATAGTTGGCTTTGCCGACACCACCTGCTCGCCCAGCTCGGTGTATGCGGCCTATAACCAAATCCTCAGCAAGGACAAGCAGATCATCAACGAAGTAGATATGGCTCACAGCGTCAAGCCAAGCTATGCACAGCAAAACGATTGGCTCCTTGCGTATCTGCAAGACCTGAAATAAATAAAAGGCCGAATCGGACGAATCGGACGAATCAGGCGGATCGGACGAATCGGACGAATCGGGCGGATCGGACGAATCGGACGAATCGGCAAAGCTTGGTGTGTCTTCGTGTGTTTTGGTGTGTCTTGGTGTCCAGTTTTGGGGCTGGATCAAAACAGGCCGGTGACCTTGCCGCTTTCTAGGTCAACGTCGATGCGTCTGAAGCCCGGGTCTGAGCCGGTGCCGGGCATGAGCTTGATCTCGCCAGCCACCGGCACGACAAAGCCGGCTCCCTGGAAGAGCAGCAGGTCGCGCACCGGCAGGCACCAGCCTCTGGGCCTGCCCTTAAGCTCGGGCTGATGCGAGAGACTAAGATGCGTCTTCACCATGCAGGTGCCCAAGCTGAGGCTGTCGGCGTCGGCCTCCAACAGCCGCAGCTTAGCCTCGGCCTCAGGCAGGTAATCGACCCCGTCGGCACCGTATACTTGCTTGGCTATCAGCTCTATGCGCTTTCTATGCGGGGTATTGAGGTCATATAGGTATTTGAACTGTTTTTCTTCGTCGCAGGCCTGTTTCACGGCATCGGCCAGCTCCAGGGCGCCTTCGCCGCCCTTGAGCCAATGCTCCGAGTTGGCAGCCAGGGCACCGGCCTGGGAGGCGATGCGCCGCACCAGGGCGATTTCAGCCGCTGTGTCAGTGTGGAAGCTATTGATGCAGACCACCGGGCGCACGCCGCTTTGACGCACTATGTCTATATGCGCCAACAGATTCTCGCAGCCTTTTTCGAGCAGACCCAGATTCTCCTGGACATAGGCGGGGTCTAGTTTCAGGCCGGGTTTGACCTCGGGGCCGCCGCCATGCATCTTTAAAGCCCGTATGGTGGCCACGATGACCACGGCGTCGGGTGTCAGGCCGGAGTAGCGGCACTTCAGATTCCAAAACTTCTCGTAGCCGATATCGGCGGCGAAACCGCTCTCGGTGACATGGTAGTCGGAGAGCGCAGTGCCTATCTTGTCGGCGATCACTGAGCTTTGCCCTATGGCGATATTGGCGAAGGGTCCGGCGTGCACGAGCATGGGCTGTCCCTCGATAGTCTGCGCCAGGCTGGGGTTCAGGGTCTCCAGCATCCAGGCGCACATGGCGCCGTCCACTTCCAGGTCGGCAGTGGTAATCGGCTTGCCGGAGCGGCTATATGCCATGACTATTTTGCCGATGCGGCGGCGCAGGTCGGCCAGGTCCTGAGCGACGGCCAGAATGGCCATCAGCTCGCTGGAAACCGCAATGGCGAAGCCGGAGTTCATCT
>JAAZIY010000233.1 GCA_012800625.1 Lentisphaerota bacterium | reverse complement strand
TTCAGACTTCTTGGTACCGAAAAGATAGCATTTTGATGCTAACATCCGTGTCTTCAGTAATTAACAATAAATTTATTTTAATGCCGCCGACTTGAAAAAGTGGAAAAGGAGTTGTATCGTTTGAGCTAAAGCCTACGAAAACCTTATCTCAAAAAGGACACAACTCCTCATGCAGCTTAATCTAGCACTTGCTCCTTCGGATTCAACTCCAGTTGCAAAATCTTTCAGTTTTCAGCGTGTGCCTTTATGCAATGCCGGCAGCCCGGAGCATCATATCACTATCTGGTTTCGGGATTTGGCCGAGATCCAAAGATATAGGGATGATGACATTGATTCGCGCAACCGCATGATCTTCACCCTTGTGGATGGAAACCAGATAAGCCAGAAGCGCGTTGCCGATGCGCTGGGGCTTTCCCATAGCCTAATCAAGCAGATTATGAGGCAAATGCGCGCCACCCAAGGTCTGCCCACTGCACGTCGCACCCGGGGCGAAGCCCGAGTGCTTACCGAAACTGTTGTTGCCCTGTTAAACGAGGAGCTCTCAAAAGGCCGGCAGCTTACGGAGTTGGCTCAGGAGCGCGGCATTTGCCTGTCCACGCTCAGGAAAGGGGTAAGCCGCGGAGTGCTGATTCATCCTCTGCCGCGTCCGGCATGCAGCTTGTCATGTTTTGGCGGAGCGCCTGCGTCAGCGCCTGCTTCCTCATGCCCTGCTTCAACACCCAGCACCCAGGGCGAGAGAGCCCAAGTGGATGTGAACGCTTCAGAGGGTCTTGGCACGGCCTGCGTCAGAGTCATCGAACGCACTCTTGGCCTTATGCGAGGGGGGAAGGCCGTCAGCGACTTTGAGCCGTCTGAATCCCTTGCCTGGGGCGGCGTGCTCACTGCGCTGCCCGCGCTGTGCGCGGAGGGCCTGTTCCGCTCCACCGGCCTCATTACCGATGCACTTGACAAATGCTACTATCAGGCCACACACCTGCTGATTCTTCTGGCCATCATGGCGCTTTTGCGCATCAAGTCGCCTGAGCAGCTGCGCGGCTGGGCCCCCGGGGAACTGGGGCGGCTGATGGGGCTGGACCGCATTCCCGAGGTTTCCACCTTGCGAAGATACCTCGACAAGGCCGGTGCGCAAAGCTCGGAATGGCAGCATCGTCTGCTCAAGGAATGGTTCGAGCGCCAGGCTAAGGAGGAGGCGGACGACAAAATCACCTTGTATTTGGACGGGCATATTCATGTCTATACCGGCAACATGACTCCGCTGCCCAAGCGCTACTCCACTCGCCACCGCCTCTGTGTGTCCGGCATCACAGATTATTGGGTGAACGACCGCAAGGGACGTCCGCTGATGCGCATCGGCAAAGTGATTGACGAGGGAATGCGGCAGACGGTTTTTAACGAGCTTCTCCAGCAATGGGAAAAACATGTTCCCAAACCGGACGAGTCATACCGGGAAACCCATCCCGACTGGGTTTGGTTTCGGCTGATATTTGACCGGGCGGGAAGCAGCGCCGCGTTTCTCGGCGAGCTGAAAAAACACCATATTTTGGCAATGACCTACCAGATGCGCGTAAAAGAGCAGTGGCCTCTCAATGAGTTCAGCGAGGTCACCGTGACTTCGCCGACAGGCATAAAAACCGAAATGCTGCTGGCTGAACGCCTGATCAACCTCAAGGCCACAAACGGGGAAACAGTCGCGGTGAAGGAAATCAGGAGAATGCGCATTGGCCAGAAAAGCGCCTATCAGACTTCGATCATCACTACGGATTTTGACCTCGGCATGACTGAGGGAGCGGCACTTATGTTCGCCCGCTGGAATCAGGAAAACTACTTCAAGTACATGGCCGAGCAATACGGCCTGGATCACCTTCTGGAGTACGCAACCCAATCTTTGTCTCTGTCCGAAAACGTGGTCAATCCGCGCTGGCGCGAGGCGGAAAAACAATGCAAAATGGTACAGGGAAAACTTGATTCGCTGCACAAGCGTTTCAGGAGGTCCTACGAGGATCTTCCGGAGGACGGCAAGGGTGCCGCCTATGAACAAAAGATGGCCAAAAGAGAGGAGCTGACCGAGGAAATAAGACATCTGGAGGCCGAAAAGCAAGAGCTAAAGGCCAGACTTAAGGAAATACCGCGCAAGATAACGCTGGGAAGCCTCGATGATGATGAGCGCTTTGTCGCTTTGGCCGAGGATCGAAAAATGTTCGTCGACGTTGTAAAGATGGCTGCCTACAGAGCAGAGACGGCCATGACTGAACTGATTCGGGAATGGTTCGATGCCTACGGTGACGAGGGCAGAACCATACTGCAAAGGCTGTACCGGCAGCCAGCCGACCTGACACCGAATCCGGATACCAAGACACTGACGGTCACGGTCTATCCCTTACCGGAAAAAAGGCAGTGCCTTATTGCGGAAAAAATATGTGAGACATTGAATGAAAGTGAAACCTACTACCCAGGCACAGAATGGAAGCTGCGCTACAAAATGCTGACGGCGGATTGCGACGACGGGTTGTGAGCGCAACGGGAAGCAGGACAATTCATGTTATCTTCGGTACCAAGAAGTCTGAAGTTAGTTCTGATGCTGTGCCTGCCTCCGGTGTTGAATTTCAGGATAAGGCGCTTAGACTGACGATGCTCGAAGTCCTCATAGACCATGCCTTCAACCAGGCTGGGC
>JAAZIY010000232.1 GCA_012800625.1 Lentisphaerota bacterium | reverse complement strand
TCTTGTCGGCGGTGGCGCGAAGCGCCATACTAAAATAACCCCAGGCGCGGAACCCGAAGGGTGGAGCGCCTGGGGAACAAGATACCCACCGAAACCGGCGCCTGAAAGGCGCTACAAAAGTCCTAAACCGTTGGAAAAAAAAATCTTGTGGTTGATACCTTCTCACGCCGGCTGAAGCCGGCTAAGAGCGCAAGCTGAAGCTTGAACTACGAACATACGCCGGCTGAAGCCGGCGGAGAACAACACTATTCAGGCTTAAGTTAGCGCCAATAGGCTGGAAGCCGGCATGCCACCGCATCCGCTTTCAAAGCACAAATAACGCTGTAGGTCACGAATGCACCTACGGGGCTTGCTTGTGGTTGGTTTTAGTTTCTAGTTTGTTTTATCTTGTTTTGGTTGTCATTCACATCGGTCGCATCGTCGCATTTTGTTCACTTGTGTGCCTTCGTGTGTCTTCGTGCGTCTTAGTGTGTCTTAGTGTCCAAAATCCTGACGTCCAGCTTTTTGGATGCGGTCGAGGCCTGGTCCAAAAAGCCATTCCGGCGGGAATTTGGCCCACAGAGACACACAAAGTTTCTGCCGCTTGTTTTTATGGCTAGCGCATATATTTCAAGCCAGCAAGACTTTTTCTGCTCTATTTATGGCCACATCCAGGAATTCCACCGGGTCTGTGAACTGTGTTCCGGCCATGCCTGGTTCGAGCATCAATGCGCAGTCGAATTGCTCTCTTTTGAGTATGGCATTGAATTTGCTCCAGTCTATATTGCCTTCAAAAGGCAAAAGATGCGCATCGCTGCCCAGGTTGTCGTGCACATGGAAGCAGATCAGGCGGGCGGCGTAGCGCTCGAGCAGTTCAAAACAGCAACCTCGCACATTTTCATGGCCGCTGTCGTAGCAAAGCCCGACCTGTTCGGGGGGAAACTCATCCAGAAGCTGGAAGAGCACCTCGTCATAGTCATCGCGCTGTCCGTTTTCGAGAGCCAGCTTGACTCCTCTGGGGGCGGCATAGTCCATGAGTTGGGATACGCTGTCGCGCCCTTTGGCGATCATGCGCTGACGGGTCTCGCCGGGTGCCACTCCGTATGGGATCAGATGCAGCACCACGGCGCGGCCATCGAGTCTCGAAGCCGCCTCTATGCTCAGGCGACAGAGCCGCAGCGAGGCCTGCCGGGCATCCTCCTCCAGTGAAAAGAGCTGGTCGCCCTCTGGAAAGGGGGCGTGCAGCGAATCAATGCGCAGCTCCAGCTTCTGCAGCATGGCTTCCAACTCCTTCAAGTCCTCTGGATTGGCATAGCCGGAGAGGTCCGGCTTGCCACCCAGGCTGATCTGCCTGAAACCGGCGGCGTGAATCAGCGGCAGAGCCTGCCTGAATCCCATGCCGGCTGAAAACGAGGTCATGATTCCTACTTGCATAGCATACTCCCTTTTAGAGAAAGTCGGTTTTTTGGACACTAGAACACATTAAGCTTTTTTTGATTTGATTGCTGCTTCGCTTGGCAGCTTCCTGCCTTGACTCCCTTGTTTCCTTCATAGGCAAATTGCGTTTTTCGCGCGGCCTACTCGCCGAATTGCTTCCAGGGCAGTTTTTTGCCTGTATTCCCCTTAAGCAGGCTTTCCATATGCATAAGCAGGGGGAACTGATGCAGGTCCAGCCCGTTTTTAGCGGCTCTGTGACGCAGTGCGGCGGAGACGGTTTCGATGACGGCAACCGCCTCGAGGGTGACCCCGGCAAGCTTCTTTTTGACCTCGGCGTAGCTCAAGCCCTTGCCCAGCAGGGTTCCCAGACGCCGCGTGCGCCCGCCAAAGACAGTGACATACAGGTCGCCGGCTCCGGGTATGCCGCCGGCCAGATCGCCGTTGCCGCCTAACAGCCTTACCAGACGGCGCATCTCCACACAGCTTTGGCCAAACAGCGCCGCCTGCGGATTATAATGCAGTCTGCCGTCATGTGCGCCGCTGATAAGCTGGTTTTGCCGGACGCCGGTTTTTTTGCCGGCGCTCTCCTCATTTTCTTTTTCCGACATCCCTATGGCCAGCGATACGCCCATGGCATAGGCGTTTTTCATGGCCACGCTGCATTCCAAGCCGATAACGTCGTCGGTGACAACAATATGATAGTAGTTGGTTTGCAGCAATTTACGGGCAAATTCGGCGGTGCTGGTTTTTTCGCTGCAGAAGTACACCAGGGTTTGCCGGCGCTCGGCCAGTTCATAGCTGGTGCAAGGTCCGCCAATGGCGGCGAAAGCCATGTCAGGCCTGATGGCGCTGAAGTACTGCGGGAAGCTCTGCAGGACGCCGGGTTCGGCCTCGCGCAGGCCCTTGGTGACATTGATGAGCGGCACGGCGCTGGGCAGCTGCGGCAGCACCTCCCGAGCAAACCAGTCCACGCCAAAGCTGCTGACGCCGCAGATAATCAGCTCGGCGCCCGACAGCGCCTGCTCGAGCTGCTCGAATTGGAAAAGCCCCATGTTTTCCGGCAGTTTACAGGGCAGGGTGGGGTGTACTCCGTTTTGACGCAGGGACTCAATGATATGGCGGTCCAGCGGCGTGCCCACCAGGTTCACCTGATGCCCATTGTCGACGGCAGGCACAGACATGGCCGAGCCCATCAATCCGGAACCAATAATACAGACCAAGGACATGAGGCAACTCCTATAAATAACGAGGCAGGAAGGGGGGACACTAAAGGGCACGAAGAAACACAAAGGCACACTAAGGGGTTAAAGTGAATTATAGTAATATAAGTGTTTAACTGAAAGGAAGTCAATATGCAGATAGATTTGAATAATTGCGCTTTATATCGTGGTCTGAGCCAATGCCAGGCTGGTAGCGACGGATTGCCGCGGCTCTCGCGTATGTCGGCAAAACTTGCCCAGCTGTATGACTACAGTGAGGCAGCGGCGATTCGCGCCGCCTGTGCCAGCGGAGTGCGCCTGCTCTTCGAGACCGACGCCGCGTCACTGGAGCTGGCCTGGCGCAACCTGCGCCTGGCCAGAGAAGTGGATGCCTGCGACATAGAAGTGGCCGGAGAGAGCATGCTCACAGTGGAACCGGAAGAACTGGACGGGCTTTCACGCCTGAGCCTGCCCTTGCCTGGCAAAGGCAGGCGTCAGGTGACTATATATCTGCCGCACTTGCTCGAGCTGCAGCTCGAGTACTTGCGCCTTGAGGCTGCTACGCAGTTCAAGACAGTGGAGGAAAAGCGTCCCCGCCTATTACTCAGCGGCGACTCCATCTTGCAGGGCATGACAACCAGCTCGCCGGCCAAGGCCTATGGCACAGCATTAGCCAGGGCCTTGAATATGGACTATCTGAACATTGCCGTGGGCGGAGCGCTCATGAACGGGGCCGTCGCCAGGGCCGCCGCAGAACTGGATTGGGATATGGCGCTGCTGGCCTTCGGAGTCAACGACTGCAGTCAGCAAATCGGCCTGCAAAGAGAGAAAGAGGAGACCGAGGCCAGCTTGCAGGCACTCTGCTCTCCAGGGCGCAAAGTGCTGCTTTTCACCCCCTTGCCTTGGCCAGGCGAAGGCGATAAGAATCTACAAGAGTATATAGACTGTCAGCTTGAAGTAGCCTCGCGTTTTCCTGAAGTGACGGTGCTGCAAGGCTATCATGCACTAGGAATAGAGCAGGAGAACTTTATCGACAGCTGCCATCCGAATGATCTGGGAAACCAGAGGATTGCAGAGTATCTCGCGGCAAAAGTCAAAGCGAGCATGGCCTAAGCCATATTCCGCTGGCTTAGTTCCAGTGGAAGCGCTGCGGCCCTTGCAATATTTCCTCTTCGCGACCGGGCAACTTTACTTTACAGCTTAGCTCTTTGGGCAGCTCAAGACAATATGAGGCTGCCCCATCGGCTTTTTTTTGCCACTGCAAAGCAACCACGCCCTTTCCTGGAATGAGCCTGCTGCACTTAAAGCTGTCCAGGCTTTTCGGTATTTTGGGCATTATGCCGAGTCTGCCATTTTCAAAGCGCATACCGCCCAAATGTTCAAAACACCAGTTTGGCAAATCTCCAAACATGATGTGGTTCCTGGAATTTATGCCGTTCCAGGTTTCCCAAAGATTGCTGGCTCCCAACTTGACCCAGTGCCCCCAGCCGGGATATTCAGTTTGCGTAAACAGTTTCAATGCAGTGTCAATATAGCCAGCATTGGCCAGGGCATGCGGCACATACTTTGCGCCTAGTATGCCAAAATCCGCCCGGCATGCATTTTTGCGCACCTTGTCACGTAGCCGCTTCGCAGTAAGCGCAGCCTCGCTTTCTTCGGCCAGGCCGAAGTAAAGCGCCGTGCCCAGGGCGGTCCAGGAGTCGTCTGCGTAGCGGCCTTCGCCCGCATAGAAGGCCGCATTGAAGGCGCAACGCAGTTCTGCTGCTTTTGCGCGGTAGCTGCTCTCTTCTTCGATAAGCCCCAGTAATGCGGAAAAGCCAGCCATTTTTTGCAACATATCATAATAGCAGCCCGTCGAGGTCACTTCCACCGGCGTCATGCGAAAAGGCTCTACGCTGCACCAATCACCCAGCCCATTATACAAAAGCCCGTCTCTGGCCATCAAGGCGCAGAATTCCAGGTACAGGCGCATATTGTCATAATACTGCTCTATGTACTGCCGCTCTCCACTAAAACGGTGTATTTCATAGGGCAGCACAAACAGAGCCATGTCCCAGGCAGGCCCAGAACCCCAGTTGTAGCCCCAGTTGCCCGATGGGGCGATGCCGGAAAGTTGTCCGTTGGCGCGTTGCGTATCCGCCAGACATTGCAGAAAGTGAGCGTAGTCCCGAGCTGAATCATAGAGAAAGAGGCCGCTGGCGCAGGCAAGCTGGGCATCTCCAGTCCAGCCGTTTTTTTCGCGGTGTGGACAATCCGTGGGGATGCCGACAAAATTGGACTCGTAGCTGCGCCTGGTCATGGCCAGCAGCGAATTCAAAATCGCTTCGGAAGACTGGTAGTCGCCTATGTTTTTGAAGTCGTTATGTATAACACAGGCCTGTATTTTCTCGATTCTTGCCTGTGGATGCTCTGCCCTCACTCTGACATAACGGAAGCCCCGCCAAGAGAAGCGGATATGCGCCTGGCTCAGTTTTCCGCTTGGGCCTAGGGTAAAGCGGTCCTCCTCAAAAACCGGAGTCTTGGTCTGCGCCTGATTGTACTCCCGGTCCAAGTCGCCGTTGTCTCTGGAGATTTCACCGTATTCGAGGAAAACGCTAGTGCCGGGTGGGGCGCTAAGGCTGATTTCACACCAGCCTGCAATGCAGACTCCAAAGTCGTAGACTGTGCGTCCAAAACCCAAGCTGGTTTCCTTCACTGGGTCTAGTTTTTTTTGTATTTTGCAGGGATGGTTGATCTCCGGCTGCAGTTTTCCGCCGGGCGGATTGCAATACAGAGCTGGTTTCCAGCCGGCTTCATCTGCCTCGCTCTGAAAGACGTCTTCGGGTTCCTGGTTGGCATCAAAAAACTCGCCTCGCCGCAGAGAGTTATAGACCACGCCTGATGGCTTTGTTTTCCAGCTTTCATCGCTACTCAAGACCAATTGCCGGTCGCAGAGCAGGTAGCAGAAGAGCTTGGGTTGGTCTCTGAAAGGCGCACAATGCAGCTTCCACAGGTCTTCTTCCCAGCAGTTATAATAGCCGTTGCCCAGTAGTGCATTAATGATATTTTTGCCTTTTTGCAGCAGATGCACTATTTCATACAGGTTATATCCCACATGTTTATCATAACTGCTGGGCGCCGGGCTAAGCACGCGGTTTTCCTCGACCGGTTTGCCGTTGACATAGAGTTCATAGAAACCCGGCGCACAGAAATAGAGCTGGGCAGCGGCAGGCACTTGCTCCAAACTAAAAACACGCCTATACCAGTTGGCTCGACCCTCGTCCTGAGAGGGCTGGTTAATCCATTTGGCTAGCTGTTGATTCATCTCTTGCTCTCTTGACTGAAGCTTGACAACAAAGAAAAATCATTGACAATGGGCGGCAGCAGAGCATTTTGGGACTGGCGGCAGCCTTCATGTCCAAAATCCTGCCAGTCCATCTTTTTGGACAGGTCTAATTTTAGAGCGGTTATTTTTCAAACCTAATGAGGCCGTATTTTTCGTAGTTGTGGTGATTTCCCAGGGTGAGCGAGCTGGCGCTAACCTCCTTGGGCAAGTTTAGCTTGTTGCTGACCAGGTTGAAGCGCCAGGTTTGACCGGCTTTCGGCGGGCCTTCCTCGAAACAGGCGTAGGGCAGGTGGAACTCGAGGCGCCAACCCTGTTCATCAACCCGGCTTTTCAGCTGCCAGCCCGGCACCTTGTGATTGGGGTCCACCGGTCCAGGCAGCGGCAACATACGTTGTTTGCCAAAATATTGATTGTTCTGTGCGTCAAAAGCAAACTGATAGTTTTGCTGCGCCTCGTCCCCCGGCATCAAAAACAGCTCGTAGCCACTGTTAAACCAGAGGGTTTTGTCCAACAAGGGCGGATAAGGCGAGTGAAAGAAGCCGTAAATGCCCTGCTCGTCCCAAAGCAGTTTGGCCTCGATGGGATAGTCAGGTGCCTGCCCGCCGCCATTGGGGTCGATAAACTGTACTTTGGCGGCTCGTTGCCAGCAAGCCTCGTCGGCCAGTCCGTCCAGGTTGACAGTCTCGCCGGGTCGCAGCCTGGCGGCGCTATAAAGCGGCAGCTTATAGGACTGTGCCGCCTTCTGGACGCGTATATTCTCCGCCCAGGGTGCGCTGAATACTTTGAAACGGCGCATCTCCACGCTGTCCGGGCTGATGCTGCTTTCGGCTGAGGCCAGCAGGTCTTCGAGGCGCTGAATCGCCTTTGCCGGATAGGTGGGCACCGCCACCTTGCGCTCGGCCAGGCTATGATAAAAGTCCATAAGCTCGTGTTTCAGGATCTGATGGAACTCCCGCAGAAAGGGGGCGGCCTTCTCTCCGTAAAACAATGCCCAGTGTTCATCCAGGCCGGCCTGCACGTCCCAGTCCGGATTCCACATGCTGCGAAAGGCGGCGTAAAAGGAGCTATAATAGGGAAACTGGAAGCCGCTGTCAAGAAACAGAGCGCCGTCGCCCAGGTCCTTGCCCAGGGCCTTAGGCACCTCGTGCACAAACTCGCCGATGACAGCGCGCACATAAGGGTTGCGATATTCATCGTAAAGCCAAAGGCGGTGCACCGGCTTGCCGGTTGATTCCACCCATTGCCTGACCTCTTGCTGAAAGGCACGGCGCTGCTCAGGCACACTGATATATTTGGGCACTGTGCCGTTACATAAATTAACCTGAATGTTGCCCGGCATTTTTTTGAAGCGCGGGTCTACAGGAGCGTATTCGGCATTGTAGTAGGCCAATATGCAGAGTTGCGCCTGTGGCAGCTCCTGAGCCAGACGGCGGCAGACATACTCGTAGAAACGAGCATAGACATTAGCCATCAAGGCCCTGGGCGGACGCGCACGGTCAAGGTCAGTAATCAGATTCAAGGATTTGACCACCGGGTCGTTTACGATGTCGGCCTCCTGCTGATAGGTGTCACAATTACCAAAGGATATCCAGTTGGGACGAGCCCCGAGCTGAAACTTTTCTGCGGGCAGAGCACCGATCATCTTGTCGCCGTTGATCTTTGCCTTCCAGACCTCGATAAGCAGGTCGGCGAATTTGAGGTCGACCACATTGAAAAGATTGCCCAGGTGCTGTTTGGGGTTGTAGAAGAATTTGCCCTCGGCGCTGGTGTAGAAGATGGTTTCAAGCTGTTCCGGGAAGGCCAGGGCCATGTCTTCGGGCCTGGGGCTGTGACTGGAGCCAGGGTATTTGGCTCCGAAACGCAAGGCGTCGCCAAATGAGCGGTCTCCTTTTTTGAGTCCCTGGACCCAGGCTCCGTATTTCGCCAGGTCCTCATCTTTGCTCAGCCCCAGCCAGAGATGATAGGCACCCTCCCGGTTCATGAAGCGCGGTGAATCGCTGTAGCTCAGCGGACGGATTTCCAGCTCGCTCAGAGCCGGCCAATATGTGCCGATGTCGCCGGGATAAAAGTATCTGACCCCCAGGACTCGCTCGCTGAAGTCGTAGGCCCCGTACAGGCTGCCGCGGCTCAGGCTGGCTCTGTCTTCAAGCAGCGTCGTATCGTGCCCGACAATAAACAGGCCGCGCTCAAAGCTCTTGATGACAAAGCCTTGCTCGGGTATGTCGCGCCACTGTATGCCCTGCTCCCTGGCCAGGGCACAGTCGCCAACCACCAGCCAATAGGCGAATTTTTCGCGAGCAGCCTGGTCTGCAGCCTCAATTATCTCCGGAGTCTGAGCAAAACATTTGCTGAAAGACAACTGCAATGCCTTCACGGCGGCGTCTATGCTCTTGCTGCTGGCCTGCCCGCGCGGCAGATGCGCCTCGCCGGAGGAATCGCGCAGGATGGCGAAGTTGAGCCGCCCGGCCTCGACAAAGCCAAGCGGAGCATGCCGCGGCGGAGCAGCGGCATGCTTGACCGGAGACAGCGCCGGATTGTTTAAATCATAAGCCCGGGCGCATAACATAAACAGAAGCAGAAAAACCGCGACAAAATAACTTTTGAACATCGTTTGCTCCTTTTGACTAGACTAGACCTCGTCCAAAAAGCCCTTGAACTACTTAGGCACACGGAGGGGGGAGGACACGAAGGCACACGAAGGCACACTAAGACACACAAAATAACCAAAAAGGAAGCTGACTAAGCAGGCAAGCTACAATTGCAAGATTTAGAGCAATCCACTCTTCAAGGCCATTGCCTGGATTCTTGGCGCAGGGTGTCACTCCCCGCTGATGTGCAGCAGGCGTATGCTGCTCTTGCCCAACTTCAGACGCAGCGTCGGAGAAGCCGGGAAAACCTCGTCGTCGTACAGGTTCTTGATCTGCTTCACCGTTTTGAAGGGCAGGCTGATCTCGGTCTCCGTGTCGGGCAGCTGATAGTTGCCCACCAATAAGAGCAGCTCTTGGCCGCTTAGTATGGGGGAGACATAAAGGCCGGGCTGCGAGCTGGGAAGGTCTATGACCTCGCCATCCAGGATGAGGTCTTCGTAGGGGGCAATGATTTTCAGGGCCTTGGCCAGGTGATAGTAGTCTCGGGGGGTGTCGAAGTCGTAGAAGATGTAGTAAGTGAAGCCTCCAGCTCCGTTGAAAAGACTCTCCAGGGCGCTGTACTCCATGAAGCGCGGCTCTATTTCGCCGTAGGTGCCTGCGGTGAGCCAGGGGATTATGTTTCGGTTCCGCATGAGTTTGTGGGTGGAGCGTATGCGCTGGTGTATAAGCCAGGGTCTTTCGCCCACGTACATGCTGGGCTGGGACAGGTCTATCCAGTTGGGATAATAATAGTCCCAGTGATAAACCAACTGCGAGCGGTCTATGTGGCCGGCTCCCTGTCCGTAGGCGCCAATCAGCGGTTTCTTGATGCCGGCTGCCTGAGCGGCGGCATTGAGGGCTTCATAGTAGTCCTTCATGATTTCGGCCACGGCACGCTTGCAGTATTCATCCATGTCCATGCCGGACTTCTTTTGCGCCTCCAGACAACGCGTGCAGGTTTTGGCGCTAATATGAGAGTTGTACCAGGCCTCTATGTCCAGAAAAATATAGTCAGGCAGGGACTTCGTCACATTGTCCGCGATGCGCTTCACTTCATCGTGGTAAAAATCGCCGCGGTATGAGGGACATACAGCTACCAGCTTAGGCACCAGGCAGTTCATTTCATGACCCGCCTTGCCCTTGCCAGGCATGCCGTGTATGGGAGACTCGTTCATCACCACCTTCAGGCCGCGACGGCGTGCCTCGGCGAAAAACTCGTCCCGCTCTAGCTTGTCCTTGTCGCCAAAATAACGCGGAAAACAGCTTACCGCGTTGAAGCCTATGCATTCCCAGGCCGGAAAGAAACCAGGCCAGGCCCTGGCGTCGGAATCACTCATCCAGGCCAGGCTAACATGGATGCGCTTCAGCCGAGGTACTTGAGGTATCTCTATGCTGCGTATGGGCAGCTCGGTGCTGATCGGATTCACTCCCTCGGACCAGGATTTGAAATGCACCTTGTCGCCCGCCGCAAAAGGCTGGCTGCAACTGAAATAAATCTCGTTGACCTGCGAGTTGCTCCAGGCCTTGGGCTTTACCTGCATGGTGAATTTAACCCGTTTCTGCCCCTCCGCACTGCGGTATTCCGCCTCATTCAAAGGACTGGGGCTGAGCACCTTCAATGCGGCAGGGGCAT
>JAAZIY010000231.1 GCA_012800625.1 Lentisphaerota bacterium | reverse complement strand
GTTTCACGCTCCAGTCTACGATGAATTTTGCGCCCTCCACGCCGCTAAGTGTGCTTGCCGGGACGGCGCCATATGCGCCTCCGGCAATGGAACGAGAGGTAGGCAGGTAGCTGCCCGGACCGGCCAGCTGCACAATAAAAGTCTGCATAGCCCGACTCCAGGCCTGTATCTGCATACCGTAGTCCAGGTAGAATTCAAAGGGATTGAAGGCCATGGCGATCTCGCCAATGCGCAGGGCATGTAATTCAACCGGGAAATTCGGCTGGTTTTTTTGTAATTCAAAGCGTTTCTGCACACTTATAGCACGCATATACATAGCGCGCATCCTAGTTGCCCTGCTGTACCAGTCTTTATCAAAACGCAGTTTGTCATTGGCGGCAAATTCCTCTAGTAGGCCTTGATATTCCTCGCGCATCTGCTCGCTTTGTAGTTTGGCTTCCCTTACATCAGCTTCGGGGATCAGGCGTCGGGGCAGCATAATGAGTTCACTACAACGCTCGAAGCGCGGATTATGGTCTATTTTTTTGCGCATCAAGGGCAAAAGACGCTCAAGCTCTGAGAGCACTCGGCGAGCCAACTCTTCCTGCACAGACAAGCCGCTACGGGCAAGCATCTCTTCTTCCATGCGTGCATTGGGCAGATGATGGTTATGCGGTGACTGGTCTCCTGCGGCGCTTACCTGAGCCAGGGCATAGACGCCATAGCGGCGCATGATTTCGCTGCGTATATTGTGCCAGTAGTCGGCGCTAACCTGCCAGCTATGCCCGTCAGACTGAGTTGGACAGGCCAGGTTGATCACAAGTCCGGTCAGCCTTTCTTCCTGGTCAAAGCTAGCCAGCAGTCGCAGGGAATGGTCTTCATAACCCTCGACATGGCTAAAGCCCGGCTCTCGGCAGCTGCCATACATGCGGCTTTTACCGTCACTATAGCTCACTATGCGGTTATGCCCCAACACGGCATAACCCAGGGCATGCGAAACGGCGCTGCGTTGGCGACCATGCCAAGCCTGTTCAGCGGCCTGCACTATCAAGGGCACGATAAAATCCAGGTAGTGCCGCGGCTTCATGGCGGGCAAGTCAAAAGTATAGGGAAAATCGTCAACCTCCCCATCCTTGTCGAATTTGGCCTTGTCATGTGCATAGGGGGCAGCATGGGTGTGGGTGGCGTTGATGATCAAGCCCTGACTGTCAAAGTCGGCAAGGCTTTTGCCTAAAGCCTCCTTGACGCGATCTATAAGCGACTCAGGTATGCTGACCAGATCACAACTGATCAAGATGGCAGAACTGACTGACTGCCCAGCCTCAGAGACTGACTGCAGTGCCAAAACAGTGGCCACAACCGGGGTTTTTATCCCTTCGGAAACGCGCGCATAAAATTGGCCGGCTAAAAAAACCGGTTCCTTAGGGCTAATATCGACCTCTGACCAACCCAGCAAAAATGAAGTGTCAGACAACGTAGACATGATTTGTCCCCCATTTGGTTTTGAAAAAGATGGCCGCGGCGGAGCATCCCGGCAAAATCCATAAAAAGAGCCAGCCTCATCCCAAAAGAAATGGCCTTCAAGTAAATGAAACTCGTCAAAAAACTGGCTAAACAGCAAGTCTCTTATTCTTCGCCGAGCATTTTCAGTAGCTCTTGTTCGTCGATCACCTTGACGCCCAGCTGGCGCGCCCGCTCGCTTTTTTTAGCGCCGGTGTTTTCACCGGCCACCAGGTAGTCGGTTTTTCCGCTTACTGCGGAGCTTACCGTGCCGCCTTTTTTGCGGATACGCTCCGCCGCCGTATTTCTGTCCATGCCAGCCAGGGTTCCGGTGAGCACGAATATTTTCCCGCTTAGGCTGGCGCCGCTGTTTTTGTCTGTTTCGGCTTGAGCCTTTTCTCCCTGTGGGTCTATGCCCAGCTCTGCCATGCGCGCCAGCCAGTTCTTGCCGATTTCAGCGGCAAAGAAGTCTAGCACTGACTGGGCCGCCTTGGGTCCAATGCCGTCACTGACATAGGCTCTGCCGCTGCTTTGACTGGGTCTGAGCAGGCCTTCGGCGAGTAGCTCTTCGAGCAGCTCAGGCTGAAAGACGCTGTCCGCCTCCGGCTTTCGCCAGGCAAACAAGTCGCCCAGCTCAGGGTCGGCGGTATCCTTGCCGACGGCGCCGCTCTTTGCCTTCTCGTTTATCAGGCTCAGATTCGCCAGCAGCTTTAGTTTGGGCGAACTGGCCAGCTCCGCCAGGTTTTTATGCGTGCGTCCCATGTGGAATGCGGTAGTCGAGCCGACCTCGGGTATGCCCATGGCAAAAAGCCAGTTGGCCAAAGGCAGTTTTTTGGCTGCCTCGAGCGCCTGCAGCAGCTTGGCGGCGTTTTTTTCGCCGAAAGTGCGCGGCTCCTCCTCCGTGCCCAGGTTCAGGCTGCCCAATTCGGGCAGCTTCAGCCCAAACAGGTCCAGGGGCTCCTCGACCAGACCTTTTTCCAGCAGCGCCTCGGCCACCACCGAGCCTAGCGCGGTGATGTCCAGCGCATTGCGAGCGGCAAAATATTCCAGGCGCCGCATGTTTTGCGCCGGGCACTGCAGGTTGGGGCAGCGCCAGGCAACAAACTGCGGGTCTCGCACTATGGCTGTGCCGCAGGAGGGGCATTTGCCTTCGATATGCGCGACGAAGTCAAAGGGGAGGCTTGTAGGTGCGCGCTGCTGCAACTGCACGCTGACCACAGCTGGAATGATCTCGCCGGCCTTTTCGATGACGACGCTGTCGCCTATACGTATATCCTTGCGCCGTATCTCCTCCTCGTTATGCAGGGTTGCTCTGGCAATGGTCGAGCCAGCCAGGAACACCGGTTCTAGTTCGGCCACCGGCGTCAGCACGCCGCTGCGGCCCACCTGCACGCTGATGGCCTTCACTTGCGTGATGGCGCGTTCCGGCTCATATTTATAAGCCCTGGCCCAGCTAGGCGCCTTGGCGGTATGCCCCAGGCGTCGGCGCTGCGCGAAGCTGTTAAGCTTGATGACTGCGCCGTCTATATCGTAGGGAAAGGATGCTTTTGCCTTCTGCAATTCTTCCAGGGCCGCCTGTATGCCCTCAAAGTCTTTGGCTTTGCGCAACCAGCTCTGGGTCATCAGGCCGGCCTGTTTAAACAGGGCCAGCAGCTCTTCCTGGCTCTCGACCTGAACCCCCTGCATCTCACCCTGGGCATAAAACAGTGCTTGCAACGGTCTTTGCGCCACCAGACGGGCATCGAGCAGCTTCAGCGTGCCGGCGCTGGCATTGCGCGGATTGGCAAAGGCCTCCTCGCCCGACTCCTGGCGACGCTGGTTCAGGCGGGCAAAGCCGGCCCGGCTCATAAAGACCTCGCCGCGAGCCTCAAGCAGCGGCGGGGGCGCTTCAAGATTCAAGCGCAGCGGCAAGGAGCCTATGGTTTTCATATTGGCGCTGACATCGTCGCCCTCGCGACCATTGCCGCGGGTCAAAGCCTGCACAAAAACACCGTTTTCATAGCGCAGCGAGATGCTCACGCCATCGACTTTCGGCTCGATAATATACTCGAACTGCTCGCCGGGCAAAGCCTTGCGCACTGATTCATGAAAACGCAGGATATCAGCGGCGTTATAGCTGTTGTCCAGACTAAGCATGGGGACACTGTGCGCCTTGCTGACAAAGCCGCTCAGGGGCTGCCCGCTGACCCGCTGCGTGGGCGAGTCCGGCGTGATAAATTGCGGATACTGCTCTTCGAGCTGCTTCAGCTGGGCATACAGGGCGTCGTATTCACGGTCGCTGATCTGAGGCCGGGCCTCCTGATAATAAAGCTGGTCATGCCGCCGTATCTGCCGGCGCAGCTGCTCCATGTCGGACTGTATCTGGGTTGTGTCCATAATTAACGCATAAGCCCTTCGTGTGCCTTCGTGTCCTCCCCCCCTTCGTGTGCTAAAACCGTCTTTACTGCACTCACTGCAGCTCGACTATGTCGGCTCTGCCGCTAATATTGTCAACCTGTAGTCTGAAGCGTCGTTTTTTCAGTTCAAACTCGATGGGCGGGCCGCTGCATTGTCCGTCCGGAAAGAAGCTAAAGCTTATTTTTCCCTCAGTATCATAGGCCTGTTCGTAATTTAGCCACTGGATTTCCTGTGAAAGCTGGTAGCTGTCCTGGCTGTTTAGTAGAGGGCTGCCATTTTTTTCAGCTGGCATTTGTATGCTCGGCTGCCATTCCCGGCTGAGTCTGTCGCTAATCAAGCTCAGCTTCAAGACCGAGGCCTCCGGGAGCAGTTCGAGGCGGCAGGCCTTGCCGCCGGCCCGCGCGCGGCTGCCGCTCTCCGAGAAGGCCTGGCGTATGCCGCTCAAGGCTCTCTCGACCACGATCCGCTTGGGTGCCAGCGAGACCCGCGGCAAAATAAGCGCCAGTATCATGCCGGCCAGCAACGTGACCACGAGGACCTCGAGCATGGTGAAATGTAGATTGCGCAAAACCAGCCCCTTAACTGATAAATCTTGCTGCGTAGTGTCCGACAAAAAAAGATGCCTGGCAGTATTTTGGACATGAAGTCAAATTTTGTCGCAGCCTGCCCACCCTGCGCAGACCAGGCAGGCCCTCGCTTAGTTCCAGCAGGAGATATCGGCGTTGTTGCCGGTGCCTCCGCCCGCCTTGTCTGCCCCCAGGCTGATAATATCGAAAGGCTGCCCGTCTCCCGGGCAGTTATATTGAAACTCGTTGTCCCAGTTATCCTTGGGCACGGTTTTTGACTCGATGTAAGGCCCGTCCCACTTATCGTCACCCGGGTTTGTGATAAGGTCTTCCAGTCGGCTAGGGTACGCCGACATGTCGAAATAAAACTGCTGTACGGCGCTTTTCAGGTTTACCAGCTGCGCCTTGGTGTTCTTCACCTTGGCCTTGTCCAGATTGCCGATGATGTTAGGGCCTACCAGGGCCGCCAGCATACCGATAATGACAACCACGATCATGATCTCGATCAGGGTGAAATGACGGCGGCGCGAAGGCCGCGAAAAAACCAGACGCTGTTCCATAGAAAACTCCAGAATTAACAAAGAAAAAACTAGCCTTAAAATTCAAGCTCTGCCAAGTGTTCAAAAAGCCGCCGATTCAGTTTTCAAACCGGGGCTTCGCTTCTTACACTCCGGCCTGCATATCCATCATGGCCATGAACATAAGCAAGACAATCAGGCCTACTCCCAGCCCCAGCAGTATGATGACCAGCGGCTCAAACAAGCTTAGCAGGCGTTTGATCAGGCGGCGCAGCTCGGTCTCATAGCGTTCGGCCACGCGTTCGAGCATACTCTCCACCGCTCCGGTCTCCTCGCCCACCGCGATCATGCGCAACATCAGCGAGGGTATGTATGGGCTTTTCGCCAGGGCTGCCGAGATGCGCTGTCCCTGGCGCAGCTCGCCGGAGAGTTCTTGCAGCGAGCGTCGTATCTCGCTGTTCTGCACCACCCGGTTGGCAATGACCACCGTATTCAGCAGATGCACGCCGCTGCGCATCAATATGGCCATGGTGCGACAGAGCCGAGCCAGGTTGGCATGGCGCACCAGCTGACCGGCAAGCGGCACACGCAGTATCCAGCGATCGTAGCTCTTGCGAATGACGCCGGACTCGTGGCGCAGCTGCGCCAGCAGATAGCCAAAAAAACCAAGCAGCAGTAGCAGAAGCCACCAGTAATTCTGCAGAAATCCCGAAAGGCTAAGCAGTAGCTCGGTGGCCGTGGACTCGATGCCGGCCCCGGTCAGGGCGCTGGCAAAGCGCGGCACGATCACGCCTAGCACAAAAACCAGCATGACAAGGCCGGAAACTGCGATAAAAGCAGGATAAATGGAGGCCGAGACGATGAATGACTTCAGCTCTTGCGATTCACTCAGAAAATTACGCAGCTCGCCCATGACCTGCGGCAGTGCCCCGGCCTCTTCGCCAGCCTCGACCACGCCGGCATACAAGGGCGGAAAGACATGGCTGCGCTCACGCACCAGATCGGAAAGCTTGCGCCCCTCATGCAAACCCTGGCGCAGCTCCGCCGAGGTCTTGGTGAGCACCGGGTTGTCCTGGTCTTCGCCCACTATGGTCAAGGCGCGCTCGAGCTGTATGTTGGCCTCCAGCAGCGGCACCAGGCGTTCGGTGAAATCAACCACGTTGAGCTTCTTGGCAAACAAACCGCCGCGCTTGTCGGCAATGCTGCCCTGACCTAAAAACTCGACCGGCATCAGACCGCGGCGCTGTAAACGGCGGGTGGCGTCCGACTGGTTGTCACCCTCGATCAAAAGTTCGCTGAGCTTGCCGGAACTGTCGCTTACCTTGAACCTGAATAATGCCATGGCGAAATGAAAAATAAAAGGAAAATTAAAGAAACAAGGGAAAAGTCCCTAGCTGAGCCAGAGCCCTAAAGCCAAGCGGCAGATTTTGGGACGCTGAGGCAGACCCCATAACAATAAAGTCTTTAAGCCATTAAGGCACACGATGGGGGGGAGGACACGAAGAGACACGAAGAGACACGAAGTCACACCAAGTCACACGAAGAGGAATATGCGAGACAACTTCATTATCGCGG
>JAAZIY010000230.1 GCA_012800625.1 Lentisphaerota bacterium | reverse complement strand
TGGGCGCAGCTGGCCCGGGCAATAACCACGCGCCTACAGTCAACCAGGGCGGCAAAGACCAGCGATTCGCCCAGAGTCTTGGCCAAGGCACCCAGAATATGCATGACCTGGTCACGCTTGAAGCCGCGCAGCTGGGCCTCCCGAGACAAGCGATGCAGCTTCCAGCCCGGCACATAGACCCCGGAGCCTAGATTGCGGGCGTAGCCGCAAAGGCACAAAGTCTTTAAGAGATTATGAACCGTGCTGCGGCGCAAACTCATATGCTCAGAGATTGAGGCCAGGCTGCGCCCCTGTCCGCTAAGCTCGCTGCTCAAAAACTCTAATATACGCAGGCCGCGATGCAATGCCTCCACAGGGGTTTTGAAGTTTATATCAGTCATGGCAAAAGAAGTGGCGAAGCGCGCCCACAAAGGTTAGACTGGCAGAAATGCAGTGAAGGCTGCAAAACAAGACAGAGCAAGTAATAAAGAACCAGCTTAAAGCAAAGCCGGAAAAAACTTGCTCTGTCTTCGTGCAGCCTCCAGTGTTTCGTATTCAGAATTCTGTCAGCTTAGATTTCAGGGTTGTTGATGTCTATTTCCTGCTCCGACTCCTTGGCCTCAAGCTGGCGTCTTTCGGCCTCCTCAAACTTGGCCACGTCGGCCAGCGAGACATTGCCCTCGACCCTGCCGTTGTCCAGCGGGTCGGCGACTCTGGCCTTCAGGTCCTTGAACAGGCGGAACAGGTCAATGAAGCCGCCTATGCCAAACCAGAAGGTAGAGAATGCCGCCATGCATCCGGGCACCAGGAGATAGACCACGAAGAAGTAGCGTCCCCACCATTCTATAGGCCAGGGGGTAATGGCGTTCCAAATAATCACGCCGACAAATACGACCAAGAAGTTATAAACGAAGCTGTAGAGGAAGAAGCCCCAGGCGATAAACCGGTCGCCCAAGGTATATTCCTTGGTGATGCCCAGCAGCTTACTGAACACTGTGCCCAAGGACCATTTCAGCTGTTCCTTGTTCTCGCCTTCCACGTTGTAGATGCCGCGATGCAGCATGCGGTCCAGGTTGAAAGGCTCCTTCATGGTCAGATAGGAGACCACGACGTAGAGGAAAAGCGTGATCATCATGGTCATGAAGTAGTACTCATAGCTGTTGATGGGAAATTTGACCGCATCCATTTTCCAGACGATAAAGGGGTCAAAGGGCTTGGAGACAGTGATGAGGAAGCGGTCCAAGGAGTCCACCCAGCCCATCTTGTCTATCCAAGGATAAACCAGGTGTGCCCAGTTGCGTTGCACAAAGATGCCGGTGAAGCCCATTAACATGCCGGTGACCAGCGATGCAAAGGCTCCTGCGGTGGTGCCGAAACGGCTGTAGAGTCCGAAGATCATCACTGGTCCGCAGCCACCCATCCACATGGTGGTCATCAAGGTCACAAAAAGATTTATATAGTCAAGCTGCGACATGAATGATGAACCAATAAAAAAGAACACGCCTATGCCTATGGCTACCAGACGTATGGCCATAATATGCTGTTTTGGGGTCAGCGGACGCTTGATAAGCGGCATGACCACGTCTTGGGTCAGCGTGATGGTGGCGCTGAAGATACGCGTATCGTCAGTGGAAATCATGGCCAGCACCATGAGTAGGCAGAACAGGCCCAGCAGGCCGGGAGGCAGCAATTCACGCATGGACATGCCCAGCATGAGCTGGTGGAACAAGGTGCGGAACTGCTGGAACTTGGCGTTGCCCTGACTCTCGCCGTTATACTCCTTCAAGGCTATATGCGCCTCATCAAGTATAGGCGTATCCAGATTCTTAGTCTGCGAAAGAGGCTCGTCCTCGCCTATGGTGTGTACTTGAACCGGTATGGCGTGAATGCGTCGCACAAAATCGGCTCTCTGCTCAGGGTCTTCAACCAGCTCCTCGGCCACCCGCCGCGAGATATTGTCGCGCACGTTCTTGGCCTCCGAACTCCAGTTGCGGTGATTCAGCAAGGTGATAATGGTAACCGCGATGAGCACATAGAGTATGGCGACCACCGAGCCGCGCCAAGTGCCCAGCAAGGCGGCCATCTTCTGCTCGTGAGGATTGCGAGCCGCAGTGCTGGTGCCCGCACCAATCCAGCTGGCGCGGTGAAAAATGGCAGTGAAGATACCCAGGACCACAAGGAACAAGTTGAAGTCGCGCAGCTTGGATAAATCGTAGGGGTTAATAAAGCTTTCGCCAGCCACACGGTCCATCATCACCGGCACGATCTCATTGGTCCAGCTGAATTTCCACAGCATGAAAACAACGAAGGTGACGATCAGCGGGAAGCAAATCATGCCCTGCACCGCGTCGGTGATCACCAGGGCCATGGTGCCGCCCATGCAGATAATGCCTATGGCGACCGTAAGGCATATCAAGACGATGACCATGAAGGTGGGAAACTTTATGCCGAATACATAGAAGTGTCTGGGCAAATCGAGGAAATAAATGAAAAAACGCGCCGCGATGGCCGGCATGATCATATTGGCGAGCATCTCGGAGAGGCTGCGCAGCGCCGAGGCGAAGATGCGGAAGCTGCGGTTATAGCGCATCTCGAGGAATTGCCCCAGCGACAAAGACTTGGTTTCGCGAAACCTGTAGGTGCAGAAGCCTAACAGCCCCATAACTATACCCAAAGGGCCAGTAAGATGCTGCCAAAAAGCCAGGGCGAAGCCGGTTTTGTAGTGCACCTCGACATAGGCCACCAGACCGATAATAGATAGCGCGTTGGCAATGTCGCCAACACTGATGACATAGCGACCACAAACCCTTCCTGCAGCCAGAAAATCTGCCACACCGGTAAGATAACGCCGCGAATACATTCCCAGCCAGAGCACACCGATCACAGGAATAATCACGATCATCCAGTCAAGCAACCCCATGTAAAAACCCTTTCTTCAAGTTAAACAACGAAAAACAATACTCTAATCCCAGATGCGGAAAAAGCAATTGAGGCTGAAGGCTTTTAAGGTTCGGCTTTATTGAGCCTTTTTGTCCTCCCCCTCGATCACCAGCAGTCTTTGTCTGCGCGAGTTGCCCTGCAGCTCCGGGGCGTAGACGCCCTTCACTACGGCCGGCAACGCGCTAAAGCAGCCGGCGCTTTCCACCTTCAGCCTATAGGTCAGGCTATGCTTGCCCTGCGGCAGCCAGCTCAGCATGAGGCAGACACGGTCCTGGCGGTATTCGATGTAAGGCCAGAGCGCGCCGGCCTGCTGATATCCGCTGAGCTGCTCGAGACTTTCGCAGCCGGCTGCCTTGTGGTCTTCGATGATGATATACTCGTAGTCGTTCTTGCTTTCGAGCAGCAGCTCGACTTCAAGCAGCTCGCCCTGCTCGATTTTCGCATCAGCGGGCAGCAGATGTCTTTTGTATTTGTCGCGCTTCTCCATTGTCACCTGCCCCAGCTTGTCCGGCACGGCTTGTTCGCCAATCACTTCTTCGAGGCGATACATCCGGCGCTGGACCTTCAGCTCCAGTCCGGCCTCGTCAAACTCGTCGGCCAGGTTAAAGTAGCTCAGGTAGGCATTAAAATACAGCGGTGAAGCGCCCTTTTTCTCAATGCGGATTTCATGTTTGCCGGCGCCGAGCTGCTCGGCCTCTAAAATCAGGCGTTGATTGGCGCTGAGCAAATTGCCTTTGTGCAGGCTGCTCTGCGCCAAATTTTTGCCATCCACGGCGATCTGCACTTCCAGCTCGCCAGCCAATTCGCCGCTGCCTTCCAGATAAGTGCAGAAAGCCTCGATGACCGCTGCCGTGTCGCGGCTGGAGTTCCAGTAGCTGCCGTGTCGCCGGTTATTGAGCAGGTATTTGACCAACCCTGCGGCCTGACGGCTCTTGGCCTCTCCGGTCAAGCAGAGCAATTGCAGGTATATGGCCTGGGTCTCGATGGCGTCGCCGTACCAGTACCAGAAAGGAATATTCTGCGGTAAGAGCAGATAAGCGCTTTGATTTTCATTATCTTCCCGGAGGAACTGGCGCAGGGCGCGCATTAACTCAAGCAGCTTCTCGGCCTTGCTTAAATCCCGGCCTAAAGCCTGCCCTTGTCTAAATTCAGCCAGAGCGAACAAGGCTTTGCCGTATAGCGAGAGATGCCTACGGTCGCGGTAAAGCAGCTCGGCCATCTCGGGATTATACCTAGGCTCGGGTGTCTCGCAGAGCACTTTCAGAACCAAGGCGTCGAGATTATCGGCCAGCGACTTGTGCTCATTGCTCTCTTTCGGCATTTGCAGCCGTACAAGCTCCTGCAGCTGATAGTTCTGCAGCCATTGCAGTCCAGGCTCCAGCAGACTGTCCTCAACCAAGACCCCGTTTTTGCGCGCCAACAGCAAGCCATGCACGATTTGAGCGCTCAGATGCGCTGAGCTACGCTCGCCCCAGCCACTGAACCAGCCCCAACCCCCGTCAGCGCAGCGCATGGACAGCAAATCGCGCAGGCCCTTTTGCAGCAGGGCCTGCAAACGCTGCTCATCGTAAACCAAGGCAGCCGGATTCGGCGCGGCCCGCGGATCATCGCTGAGCTTCTGCGGATTCAGTATCACTTTCGACTCAGCCAGGTCCTCGGCGCTAAAACCGGCAGCCAGCAAGCTTTGGCGCAGCAGCAGGGCCGGCAAGAAGCTGTTCAACCGCTGCTCGCTAGTGCCTAGACTGGCACGCGACAGCTCGGGCAGAGCCTCCAGCATGGACAGCGCCAGGCTGGGCGACCAGGCCAGTTCGAAACGGGCCGAGCCGGGGGAGAGCTGGGCAGGCAGCTCGAAGCTGAAACGGCCTTGCCCCTGCTCCGCCTCCAGACGTCCGCAGAAAGGCTCTTGCTGTTGCAGGCCGTAGACCTTCACCGGGAAGCTCTGCTGCATGGCGTCGGAGGCTTTTGCGCTTAGCGCCTTCACTCGTATGATGGCTTCGCCGCTCTTCTTCACGGCCAGGGGCCATTTCAGCAAGACATCGCGATTAGGCTCGATTTCAAGGTCCTGGGCCGCCTCCGCTCCGGGCAGCAATTCGAGGCAGCCGCCCTCCAGCTCCAGCAGTCCTCGCACATTCAGGGTTTGCGGCAATTCATGGCGCAGCACAGCAGTGAGCAGGACCTCGTCGCGCTCCAAGAAGAAGCGCGGCGCGCTCAGTCTCACAGTCATCTTTTTGCTGCTCACTATCTCGCCCTGGGCCTCGCCCACCTCGCATTGCTCGCTCATGGCCCAGACGCGCAGCTTCCAGGTGCTTAGGTCATCTGGCAGAGTAAAGCTCAGCCTGGCTTTGCCGTCCAGTCCGCTGGGCAGCGAGGCGCTCCAAAACGCCGTGTCGGCAAAGTCTTGGCGCAGGGCGGTGTCGGCAAAGGCCTCCTCTGCACTAGCCTCAGGCATGCTTTTTGCCATTCTGGCGCTTGGCGCCGCAGCCTTTGCCGACCTTAGCATCATATCTCCATCGGCAACTGCACCAGCAGCAAAGCCGCGATTTTTAGCCCCATAGAGCAAGGCCGGCTCGACGTACAGGCCCAGATGCTCCATCCTGATATCTTTTTCGTACAAAATATGGTTTAGCTGCCAGGACATGCTCTGTGTGCTGAAGTCGTGTCGCCGCGTCCAGGACCAGAATCTGCGCTTGAGCAGGTCCTCGGGCAAGACCTCGCCAAATGACTCCAGACTCTTGTCATATACCGCCACCACCAGCTCGCCGACAAAGGGGCGCCCCTGCCAGTCCTTCAGGCTGAGCGTCAGCTCGGCCTGCTCGCCGGGCTGCATCTGCGATGAGAGCGGCTCAATTTCGAGCTGCAAGGTCTTTTTCGCAGGCGGCACCACTATGGAGCGCAGGCTTTGGTGCAACTGCCCGCCGCCCACCAGTTGCGCCTCAATAAAGAAATTCGGCATATCCTCAGGCAATACTGGTATGGCCAGCTCGGCGCTGTGCCCATTCAGGCGTATAAGCCGCGGCCTTTTGCACAAGCCGTTCTCGGGGCGCAAATAAAGATAAACCAGGCTGTCGGCGTATTGGGAGTTGATGCGCAAAAGAACCTGCTCGCCCACAGCATATTCGCTTTTCTCACAAATCAGCTCCAATGCCCTGAATTGGAAGTCACCGGACTGAGCCTTGCTGCCATATACATTGATAATATTGCTGGCCTCGATGATTTCCTCCGGCTCCAACTGCGGGCTGAGTTTCCAGAGCAGCTTGTACTGTCCCGCCTTGGCGGCCAGCAGCCTTTGACTGCCGCGCCCCTGCGCATCTAGTTGACAGTCCCATTGCTGCTGCAGCGTCTCGACTATCTGACCGGGCTGTTCATATGTCAGGCGATAGAGCTGCAGCATCCCCTTTCCGGGTGCAGGGTTGCCCTCCAGGCTCCTAAGTTGCACCTGGGCCTCGACGCTGCCGCCGCTATGATAGTAGCCCCGGTCCGACCAACTATAGGCAGTAAAGGCCTTTTTACCCAGCAGAAGCGTGGTGTTCGAGCTGATGCTGCGCTTCGAGGCGTCCTCCACCAGAGCCTCAAAGCTGAAGCGCTGCGTCTGCTCGCCATGCAGCTGCAAGACGCCGTCAGTGTGCAGTTGTATGCTGCACTGTCCCTGCTCGTCCAGCTCCAGCTCCAGGCTTTGGAGCAACTCAGGAGCCTCCTCGAGTCTGGGAAAGAACCCGGGCCAGTATATCTTGCTGAGTCCCTGGCGGCTACTCTGCCTTCCCGGCAGCCAGTAGCCTCGTCCATAGAGCCAGTCCCAGTCTCTCCAGGGCAGCAACTGCGTTTGAAAAGGCTGTCGAAAGACCTTGATTTTAGCCTTGCCGCCGCTTAAGGGCGCGCCGTAGTAGTAGCGCGCCTGCAGTTTCACCGTGAAGCTCTCTCCCAGCCTGGGCGGTTTCTCCGGCTTTTGCCAGCTCAGCTCGAAGTCCGGCTTGCGGTACTCCTCCACTCTAAATGTCAGCTGACTAGCGCCCGGCCCCCAGACTTTTTCGGCGGCCATGCCTAGACTGTAGCTGCCCAGGTCGGCTTGTTCGGGTATCTGATACTGTCCGGCTATGCCCCCGTTGGCGTCAAAGGTCAGTTCTGGCAGCTCTTCGGGCGGCTTTTCATCCTGGTCTTTTTTTTGCCAGGCAGCTCGGCTCAGGGCGATTCGTTCTCCCCTGGGGCTTTGCAGCCACAATGCCGCGCTCTTGCCGGCATAGACATTGCAGTCGCCCACATAGGCGGGCTTTTTCAACCAGCCCTTGTATTGCAGTGTCTGCCCTGGTTTGTAAATAGGCCGGTCGCTGAGCAGTAGGCCGCGAGGCTCCGGCGCAAAGGCCGCATCGTTGTCGGCACGGAAATAACTGCTGGCCGTGGCGCAGACAAAGGCTGTGCCGGAGCCATAGGCCGGACGAGCCCAGGCCAGCCATTGCATATTGGCCGGAAAATCCTTGGGCAGCTGCGACTGCTTGATATAGACGCAGCCCTGCGCGTCGCTGCGCAGACTCAGCTCGGTGCTAAGCAGCTTGTTGCGGCGCAAGCTTTGGTCCCAGTGCGTCTGCCAAACGAAGAGCTGCAGCTCGCTGGCTGGGGCCGGCTCGCCCGTGTCGGCTCGCAACAGCTGCCAGAGCTGTTCGCCGCGCAGCGGTTTCAGCAGCAGCATATAGGGCTGGGAGAGCAGCGGTATGCGGCTGGTCTGGCCGCCAGGCAGCTCGGCCTCCAGCCAATAAGAGCCAGGCCCAGGTATGGCGATTTCCAGACTGCGCAGCGTGTCGGCATGCCGCGGCAAAGGCTCAAGCCGCTCCTGCCAACTGCGCAGCTCCTCCTTGATGAAGCTTTTGCCCTCTTCCTTATTGATCCATCGTCCCAAGTCGGCAAGATTGTAATAATGATGCTGGGCATCGCCGGTCTTGATGCGTTCTTGCAGCTTGGCCAAGATGCCGGGCAGATCAAGACGGTACAGCCGCAGGCTAAGCGACTCGGCATTGCGAAACTTGAAGTCGACTACTAGCTTCTCGGGATCAGTCTGCACCTGAGCCGGCATAAAAAGCCCCAGATTGCCGCTGATTTGTAGTATCCTCTGCCCGGCGTCAATGGGCGAGAGCTTCTCGAGCAGACGTAAATAATGCAGTGCCTCCTCGTACTGCTGCCGGTTTTCATAGATGCCGGCCAGGCGGCGCAAGGCGCAGAGGCGCACATTCTTGTTCTCTGCCTCCTGCAGGCGTTTGAACAGCTCAATAAAACAATAGTCCGGCGGCAGCGTAAAGCGCCGCGGCGCATCGGCAAGCTGAGCCAGAGCCTCGCAATCGGAGAGCTGAGCCAGGCTCAAGACCGCAGCGCTGCGCTGCGGCTCTTCCTCGTCAAAAAAGATATGCCGGTATTGTTCCAAGCTGTATTCGCCATACAGGGCATAGGCGAAGTTGGCCCAGCTCAGCGCGGCCAGCTCCTGGTGCCTGCTGTCAGTATTGCCGGCCTCTTGCAAGAGCCAGCGCAGGCGTTCACCGTCGTTTTTCGCCGCCGCAAAGTCCTGAGGCAGCGCAAAATAAATCGGCTCGCCATCGGCGTTGACCGGAGCTCCCTGGCTAAAAGTGACATAGGGGTCATCCCAGTCCCAGTCAGGCGTCGTATGCAAATCGCTGAGCAATAGCAGCCTCCAGGACAAGCCGGGCAATATCCTGGCCAGGTGCGCGGCCGAGCCACTGCGATTGAGCCAGCGCAAATCCCGGTGCTGGTCGGAAAACAGCGCGCCGGCATAGTCCAGATAGAAATCCCCTCTCTGATTGTCGTCAAGCCGGTCTTGCTCAAGGAGTCGCCTAGCCTTCTCAAACAAGGACAGAGCCTTGCGCCAATCCCGTTGGCTAACGTTGATTTGACGCCCCGTGCCGCGCCGTTCGCCGCGCAAAAACTCGCCTCCCTGCATAATGCCCCAGGCCGGCAGACGCAACATAAAGTTGGCCGCCTGCCAGTGCAAATAGGAGTCCTTGGGCCAGCGCGCCAATAAGGCGTCAAGCTTAGGCTCGATCTCGTCAGTACGTAATAATTTCTGCAGGCAGTCCTGCATACCGATAAAGTCATCCCAGCGCAGTTGGGCGGAGTAGTTGGCCTCGGCGCGCTCCAGAAGCAGATACTTCTCCAAGGCCTCGGCATAAAACTGCCGGTGGCGCAAATCTTGGGCCTCGCTTCTCATCTCAGCCTCCGCTGCTGACTGTCCCAATAAACATAGCTGTAATAACAGCAAGAGAGAAAATATTTTTTTACTCATGCTCGCCTCCTTTGACAGGGGAGATAAAATGCGCGGCCAGGCTGACAAAGCGCTGAAACCAGATGGGGCAGGAAGCCTATTTGGACACGAAGACACACTAAAACACACGAAGGAACAACAAAACAGAAAAACTCGATGGTTAGGCGGGGAAGCCTCGTGCGCTATTTTTTCTTGCGTACTTTGATGCTGGCCTGCGGCGCAGTTAAGGTCACCTTACTATAAGGCTCCAGGCTTTCAGTAAGCCAGACATTGCCGCCTATGGTTGAATGATGCCCGATGCTGATGTCGCCCAAAATCGTGGCGCCCGCATAGATAGTGACATGGTCCTCAATATTGGGATGGCGCTTGTGCCCCTTGATTAGATTGCCGCCGCTGTCCTTGGGAAAACTCAGCGCACCCAGGGTCACTCCCTGGTAGAGCTTGACATGGTCGCCGATGACCGCGGTCTCTCCTATGACTACGCCGGTGCCGTGGTCGATGAAGAAGCTCTTGCCTATGCTGGCGCCCGGGTTGATGTCAATGCCGGTGCTGGTATGGGCGTACTCGCTCATAATGCGCGGAATCAGCGGTATCTTCTCGCGGTAGAGCACATTAGCGATGCGGTGTATGCAAATGGCCTTGAAGCCTGGGTAGGCGATGATGACCTCGTCAGGCGAACTGGTGGCCGGATCGCCGTCCAGGGCGGCCTGTACATCTAGCAGTAAGGTCTCGCGCAGCTCCGGCAGCATGCTAAGCAGCTTGTGGCTGCTGTCCTGGGCCACCTGGAAGCAGCTATTGGCGCAGTCACCAGCGCAATGCTGTATCTCGCAGCAGTAAGCGCAGGAACGCTGTATCTGCTCGACCAAATAACGGTTCAGCTTGTCTAAAAGCGCACCAACACTGAAAAACTGGCTGGACTCGGAAAAGTCGTGACGCCCGGAGTAACCCGGAAAAAGTAGCTCCAGCATCATCTCAAGAGCAGCAATCACCGCCTCGCGCTGCGGTATGCCGTTGTGGGCATTCAGGCTGACGCCGTGACCGCTGCGATACGAATGGCAGAAACGCCTTGCGATATCATGAAAGAAACTCTCGT
>JAAZIY010000229.1 GCA_012800625.1 Lentisphaerota bacterium | reverse complement strand
GATCACACTGGGTGGCATCGCCAAACAAAGCGGCAGCTTTACTGTGCAAGGGCGTAAACGACCGGTCTTCAGCCTGGCGGCCTGGGCGGAATCACAAAGCTGCTATATCTCGCAAAGATTCTATGAAAGCATGCGAAAAAATGGCGTCGACGGCATCTACTATAGCAATGCCCGAGGAGACCACGCCGAGGCGGCATATATGCTGGCTAAAACTGGACTCTTTGGACTGCCCAATTATTACTACTATGCGCCTAAACCAGATAAAGCCCGACAAGGATTCCCACTAAACCAAAACAGCTTGAATGACCCGGAGTACCTGGCGCAGCAGAGTCAAAAAATGTTGGCCTTGAGCGAAATATGGTCTAAGTACGATGTGTATTGCTATACGGACGGCAGCGATAAAAAACGCGGCGGCAATAGCTTCGATGAACCCTCAATCGCCGCCTTTAAACTCTGGATGCAAAATCGCTACCAAAGCGTGGAAAAACTAAACCAGGAAATGGGTAGCCAGTATCATAGCTTTGCAGAGCTTAAGCCGCTGCCCCTGGAAATGGCGCGAAAACAAAATGCCCTGCCGCTGTGGATCGAATATAACCGCTTCTTTGAAGAGCGCTTCCTGGACTATTTCAAGGTCATGCTGCAGCTGGCGCGGCAACAGGACCTGAACGGAAAGGCATACCTGGGACCAGACGGATTTGGCCGCCTCGACCCCTTCGAGTTCTGCGGCATGTACGAACTGCTGCAAACCGTGAACTACTTCAATCTCTATACCTATCAGGACCCGCCGCAGATGGAAATTGGCCGCTCCCTGCTGCAATACTGCCCAAATGTCAGCTTCCGCAGTATCTATGCAGGCTCATATGGAAGCCAATACATGAATTACGAGTTTATGCGCAGCATACCCTGGTTCATGCTCCTGCATGGATATAACGGGTTCTTCTGGTATATGGGCAACGGCAAGCTCTCCTATAGCTCAGAAGGCTGCCTGGCTTTCATGCCAGACCTGCGCCCTAGCGAGGGATTCATGGTGGCCGCCGAACAAATACAGGAGATGCGCAAGGGCACGGCAAACCTGGTGGCGGTCTCAAAACGAAGACATGACGGCATTGCAGTGCTGTATAGCAACGACAGCGTCGCCGCAGCAACCGTGGATAAACAGGAAAACCTGCTGCGACAGTCGCTAAGTACTCTGCAGCAAATCCTGGAAGATACCGGACTGCAATATGATTATATCCCGCCAGAAAAAATCGAAGACGGCGCCTTACAGGAAAATTACCGCCTGCTTTTCCTGCCTTGCATCTTAAGTCTCTCGGAAAATTGCCTGGCGGGCATCGAGCGTTTTGTGCAAGCCGGGGGAATGGTGATTGCCGACCAAATGCCTGGAAAGTATGACGGCTTGCTGCGTAAGGGACCGCAGGAAAAGCTGCAAGATCGCTTTGCAGCTAAACAAGAATGGCGCTTGTTTGACTGGAAAAACTACGGCAGGCTGCGGCGTCAGGCAAAAGCCGGCAAGGCTAGACGAGAGGAAATCCTCGAACTGATGCAGGGAAAACTTACACGTTTGAGCAGCTTCGCGGAAAACGGATTGCCAAATGTGGAGAAAATCGAATACGAGTTGCCCGGCGCTGGACTTCTGCTCGCAGCCCTGAATTATAGCGCAGAAGAGCAAGCTCTGCAGCTCGAGCTGCCAGGCGATAAATTCGTCTATGACCTGCGTCAAGGACAGGAGCTGGGACAGCTGACAGAGCGGCAGCTCACTATGCGGGGCGGCGAAGTGCAAATATTTGCCCTGCTCGATGAAAAACTGCCAGAAACTAAAATCGAGCTCTTGCCAAAAACAGAATCCGACCCGGACTTCCGCCTGCTCTGCAATAACGGCAGGCAAAGCAATGCATATCATTTACAGGTCTTTGATGCCGCCGGCAATGAAAGAGCGGAGTACGCCGATACCGTGTTAAACAACGAGGTCTATACGCTGAGACCGGCTCTAAATGACCCTCGAGGAACCTGGACCATCAAGGTCAGGGAAGCCATTAGCGGTAAAATCAGTCAAATCCAGGTGAAAAGATAAGCTTGCCGAGGCTGCCAAAACGCAGAAGGGGCTTGATTAAAGTAAAACGTAGACCCCGTCCAAAAAGAGGGGGGCATAGTAGCGCCTCTACGAGGCGCCGGTTTTGATGGTTGCCTGTACCCCAGGCTGAAGCCTGGGGTTAAGCATGGTTATGCGCCTACGGCGCAAATAGATACGCCATTTTATAGTAAACTGTGCTAAGAGACCAAACGGCTCAGTTCTACGGCAAAATTCATCATGGAATTTTAATTTTGTCAAAGGTTTTG
>JAAZIY010000228.1 GCA_012800625.1 Lentisphaerota bacterium | reverse complement strand
CCTAGGCTTGCTTGCTTGTGGTTGGCTTTAGTTTCTAGTTTGTTTTATCTTGTTTTGGTTGTCATTCACATCGGTCGCATCGTCGCATTTTGTTCACTTGTGTGCCTTCGTGTCCTCCCCCTTCGTGTGTCTTAGTGGTTCAATGGCTTTTTGGACGGGCCTAAGGCACACCAAGGCTTATAGGATGGAAGCCGCCAAGTATAAAATATTCTGCTTTGACGTTAATCTTCTGCCTGTATTGTTTCCTGGTCATGGCGGATGCTGAGCGGGGTCTTGGCCTGGCGAACGTAGGGATTCTTTTTCGCTTTCGAAAAATCGTATTCCTTGCGCATGTTATTTTCTTCTGCTGTAGCTCGTTGTTTCATTTTTCCTTGCCTTTCGTGCTGAAAAGATAAGAATTTGTCATTTATAGCTGCCAGGCTGGGATGCAGCGCACGTTTTCCTGCAGCCGGCGCAGGTCCGGGCACAGGCTTACCAGTGCTCCCATGCCCTGGGGCTGCTGAAAAATCTCGAGGCGCTCAAAGGCCTTGACATCCTTGGTTTTGGGGGTTCCCGCTTTTTTGAACTCAATCGGGTACAATATGCCGTTTTGCTGTATAATCAGGTCTATCTCGCGCTCATCCTTGTCGCGGTAATAGCTCAGGTCTGCGCTTATGCCGGCATTGCAGTAGCTTTTCAGGATTTCTGTGAAGCACCAGGTTTCAAAGAAGTGTCCTGCTGCGGCTCCGTTCATCAAGGCCTCAGGGCTGTTCCAGGCGCAGAGATATGCGGCCAAACCGCAGTCAAGCATATAAAGCTTGGGGGTTGAAATCATTTGGCGGTTGCGGTTTTTCAGATGCGGATACAACAGCCTTACCAGGCCGGAGGCAGCCAGGATCGAGAGCCAGCTTTTGGCCGTGGGCTGGCTGATGTCGGAATCCCGCGCCAGGCTGGAGTAATTCAACATTTGTCCGGTTCTGGCCGCGACCGCGCGCAAAAAGCTGTAGAAGCGGTTTTCATCGGCCACCTGTGTCAAGGCTCTGACATCACGGGACAGATAGGTTTGCACATAGGACTGATAAAAGCGCTGCCAGTATTTCTCCGGATGTTCAGCGACATGCAGTTCAGGAAATGAGCCTAGCCAGATACGGCGAAACATGTCAAGCGGGCTGGGCTGGGGCAGTTCAGCGTTGAATTCCTGCTCCGGCAGGAAAGGCCCTGAGTCCCGCCCGTCCATTTCAGCGGCTGAGAGACCATGCATATTAAAGATGCCTATGCGTCCGGCCAGAGACTCGGAAACCCCTTTCATGACAGCAAACTGCTGCGAGCCGGTCAGCCAGTACATCCCCCGGCTTTTCTGCGGCTCACGAAAACGGGCCTCGTCTATGGCCAGTTTGATGTAGGAAAGCAGTTCCGGGGCATATTGTATTTCGTCGATAATCACCGGAGCAGGATTGTTGGCCAGGAAAAGCCGCGGGTCTTCGCGAGCCTGCAGGCGCTGGTCCAGCGGGTCCAAAGAAACAAAGCCGCGCTCGGGTTCGGCGATTTTGCGTAAAAAAGTGCTCTTGCCCACTTGGCGGGCGCCGGTCACCAGCAAAGCAGGAAAAAATGCGCCGGCCTCCTCGAAGGCAGCGCGTAAATTACGCCTGATATACATAGCCGTCTCCACTGATTAAAAATCCTCCTTTAATATATACGGCGAAATATATTTTGTGAAGTGAACTTCACTTCGGTGTGCGGCTATGTACAAGCGTTTTTGCGTTTGAAAAATCGTATTTCCTCGCGTATTATTTTCTCATTAAAGATCCATTAGCCCTGACTTCAAGCAGGCTTTAATGTGTCTTAGTGTCCACAGGATATTTTTCCGGCGGGCTGTCAAGCACCAGGCTGTGGAATTCGCGAAACTGCTGCCAGGTGCAGATTTTGGTTGCCAGGTCTCTGAGGTTGCGGCGATAACCGCGCCCTACCAGGTAGCTTTGCACTATTTTGCGTCCCAGGATCATGCCTTTGCTTTCGCCGTAGAGCTGGCGCATGCCGTCCAGGTGTTCGAGCATGGTCTGGCATACTTCTTTATGTTTGGGCAAATATGGCTGTCCCTGGGTCAATTCATGAAAGAGCCAGGGGTTGCCTATGGCTCCGCGCGCGATCATAATGCGGCGGCAGCTGCTGTCTTTGGCGAGCTGCAAGGCCTGCTCTGCGTTGAATACGCCGCCGTTGGCGCAGACCGGGATGCGCAGGCTCTCAGAGACGGCACGAATAATATGTGCGGCCACCGGGCCGGAGTATATTTTCTCGGTCAGGCGTCCGTGTATGGTGATGGCGTCTATGCCCAGGCTTTGCAAGGCCAGGCAGAACTCGACAGTGGGCGTCGGATCACTTTCCGAGAGTATACGGGTTTTCACGCTGAGCGGTCGCGGGCTGCTGTCGCGGATGATTTTAAGGCATTCCAGGGCATTTTCCTGGTATTGCATCATGGCGGCGCCGGCTTTGCGGCGCAGCACCTTGCGCACCGGGCAGCCCATATTGAAGTCAATGGCGTCAAAATGCATTTGCGCCAGCAAGGCAGCCGCCTTTTTGATGTCCTCTGCTATGCTGCCGAGCAACTGCACGGCTAAATAAGGCTCATCCTCGCCGCGACATAATATCTGGCTGGCATCGGGGTTGGCGTAGACCAAGGCCCCGGCATCAATCAGGGCGGTATGGGCATAATGCAGGCCGAAACGCCGGCACATGCGACGGAAAGGCAGATCGCTGTAGCCGGCCATCGGAGCCAGGCTATACTGTAGAGCAGGGGCTGACAAGAGGCAAGGGTTCCCAGAAACAAGACGAAGGCATTTGCAGAAATTCTAATTTCAGACGAAGACGACTTGGTGTGTCTTAGTGTATCTTAGTGTGTCTTCGTGTCCAAAATCCTGTCAGTCCAGCATTTTGCAGGGGGGGCCATATCCCCCCCCCTCTCTGTTCTGCGTTGAATTACTGCTTGAATACGGCTTGAGCGTGTTCGGCCACCGACTCGGCTGTGAAGCCATACTCGATTGCCAGGCGCTCGTAGGGTCCGGAGGCTCCGAAATGGTTGATGCCCAGCATCAGGCCCTTGCGCCCCACGTAGCGTTCCCAGCCCTGGGTGGAGCCGGCCTCGATGGCAAGACGCTGACAGCAGCTAGACGGCAGCACCGATTCCTGGTACTCCTCGCTCTGCTGTTCAAATAGCTCCCAGCTCGGCATGGAGACCACGCGCACGCGGCGCCCGGCTCGGCGCAATATCTCGGCGCCGCCCAGGGCGCATTCCAGTTCCGAGCCGCTGCCTATAAGGATCATCTCAAAGTCCTCGTCGCTGGAGACCACGTAGGCTCCCTTGGCCAACTCCATTTTGGCGACCACATCGGGGGGCAGGTTCGGCACATTTTGCCTGGTTAGGCAGATGACCACCGGGCCATTGGCCTGCAAGGCCTGCGCCCAGGCCTGCGCCACCTCGTAGGAGTCGGCCGGGCGTATGACGGTCAGGCCGGGGATACCTCGGAACATGGCGAGCTGCTCGATGGGCTGATGTGTGGGGCCGTCTTCGCCCACGAAGATAGAGTCATGCGTAAAGACGTAGATAACATGCAGCTTCTGCAGGGCTGCCAGGCGCAGTGCCGGCTTCATATAGTCGGCAAAGACCATGAAGGTGGAGCAAAACGGCAGGCTGTTTCCATTCAGTGCCAGGCCGTTGCAGACGAAGCCCATGCCCAGCTCGCGAACGCCGAAACGCAGGTTGCGTCCTGAACGGTTGGCCGGCGAGAAGTCGCCCAGCCCTTCCAGGTAGGTCTTGGTGCTCGGGTTCAAGTCGGCCGAGCCGCCAGTCAGAGCTGGCACCAGGGCGGCGGCTCTTTGCATGATGACGCCGCCGGAGTTGCGCGTGGCAGTGGGTTTTTCCGGCACGGCGGCAAGCAGCTCCTCGAGAATATTGGCGGGTACCTGGCGCTGCAGCAAGGCTTCGAGCAGAGCGATTTTTTCAGCGCCGGCCTCGGACTTGAACTTGTCAAAGGCGGCATTCCAGGTGGCGGCGGCCTGCTCTTTGGCGGCGGCTTTTTGCTGGCAAAGCTGGCGCACTTCTTCGGGCACGAAGAAGCTCTGTTCCGGGTTGAAGCCCAGAGCCTTCTTGGTTGCGGCCAATTCATCGGCACCCAGGGGCGCACCATGTGAGGCACTGCTGCCGGCCAGCTTGGGTGAGCCGTAGCCTATGGTGGTTTTGCCGATGATGATGCTGGGCTTGTCCTTACAGGCCTGGGCCAGAGTCAGGGCGGCGCGGATTTCCGGCACGCACTGTCCATTGATGCGCAGCACATTCCAGCCATAGGCGGCAAAACGCGCGCCTACATCCTCGCTCATGGCGATTTCAGTGCCGCCCTCGATGGTGATGCTGTTGTCGTCATAGAAAAGGATGAGGTTATTCAGCTTTTGATGCCCGGCTATGGCGCAGGCCTCATGTGAGGTGCCTTCCATCATGCAGCCGTCGCCGCTGAGGACATAGACTTTTTGGTCGAAAAGCTTGCAGTCTTCCATTCTGGCGGCAAACTGCTTTAAGCCTATGGCCATGCCTACGGCGGAAGCCAGGCCGCTGGCCAAGGGACCAGTGGTGATATCGACGCCGGCAGTGTGCCCATACTCCGGATGCCCGGGTGTGCGGCTGCCCCATTGACGGAACTGCTCGAGGTCATCAAGCTCCAGGCCCAGCCCAAAGAGATGCAGCAGCGAATACAGCAGCATCGAGCCATGCCCGGCGGAGAGCACGAAGCGGTCGCGCCCCAGCCAGTCCGGACACTTGGGGTCGAAGCGCAGGAAGTCATGCCAAAGCGTGAAGGCGAAATCGGCACAGCCCATAGGCATGCCGGGATGCCCGGAGTTGGCCTTCTGCACGCCGTCGGCGGAGAGCAGGCGCACGCAGTCTATGGCTTTTTTAAAGGTCGTTTTGGCTTGGCATGAACTCATGTTTTTCTCCTTGAATCAACTTTTGCAAAGGTATTGGCAATTGCCTTGAATTTATTCTGACGTTGGCTGCGCCGCTGGGAATTTGGACAGTAGACCCCGTACAATAAGGGGGAAGCATAGTAGCGCCTCTACGAGGCGCTGCATTTGAGGGGTGTCTCTACCCCAGGCTAAAGCCTGGGGTTAAGCATGGTTATGCGCCTACGGCGCAAGTAGATGCGTAGTTTTGTGATCTCTTACAT
>JAAZIY010000227.1 GCA_012800625.1 Lentisphaerota bacterium | reverse complement strand
CAAGCCGGGCAGCATGGCTTTGGCCTCGCGGCGCAGCGGCAGCACATATCTGCCATTGCGCATGGTGACAAAGCGTTCCTGCCAGGCATCCTCAAGCTCGGGTTGTTTGAGCAAGGACTCGAGGCTGATTTGCAGTTTCCTTTGCAGAGCGCGGATTTGCCGGCGCAGCATTTGCAGCTCGCCGCTGGCGCTGTCCGGCACGCTGCCGTCCTCCTCGAGGCAGGCATGCAGGCGACGGCTCAATTCATCACAAGGCTCGAAGCCTTGCAACAGCGTTGAAAGGCTGAGCAACTCTGCCATTTCACGGTTTTGACGGAAACGGCAGAGCTGGCGCACGGCATCGAGCTGAGCGCGGCAAAGCAGGAGTTCCTCGATGGACAAAACCGCGTCTTTGGGGCTAACCCGCTGCAGAGCCTCGGACAGGTCTTCGCCGCCCAAGGACGGCAGGCTCAGAGTAGTTTCCTGCAAGCTAAAAAGATCGGCATACAGTGGGTGTTTGCGGCATATTTGCTCGAGCGAGCGCATGGGGCGCAGTGCGAGCACGAGTTTGCGCCCCAGAGGGCTTTGCACCTGCCCGGCAATCAGCGCCAAAACCCGGTCATATTCTAAAACATTTAGCGAGTGAGAATCCATGTAAAGAAAACAAAAATCAGTCCGGATGCATTGTAGTGCCTCTACGAGGCACCCCTTTTTTAGGGGTCTCAACCCCAGGCTCGATGAAATCGCATAAAAACGCAAATTTCCTGCTAAAATTCTAATTTTAGACGAAAACTACTTGGTGTGTCTTAGTGTAGCTTCGTGTGTCTTAGTGTCCAAAAAAGGGGCTGTCACTGCGGGAATTAGGCCTAAAACCGCTGTTTTTTAATATCTATGGGATGGCTCTGGTTTTTTGCCAGGCTGTGTCAGGGGTTTGGCCTCGGCGGCGTCCAGCAGTCTCCATCGTCCTGTAGGCAGATTTCCCAGTTCTATGCTGCCGAAAGCGATGCGTTGCAGGCTGGTCACCTCCAGGTCCAGTGCCTTGCAGAGCCGTCGGATTTCACGTTTTTTGCCGCTGCTCAGGGCGATTTCCAACTCGGCGTGTCCTTTGAAGTGTCCGCGTTGCTGCACGCTAGTAGCCTGCAGCAGCTCGCCCTGGTCGCGTATGCCCTCCAGCATGCGCCGTCGTTTTGCGCTAGTGAAGTATCCTTCGCAGGCAACCAGGTATCTTCTCGGCACCTGCCTCGAGGGGTGGCTCAGAGCCTGTGAAAAATCGCCGTCGTTGGTGAGTATCAAGAGGCCTTCGCTTTCACGGTCCAGACGGCCAACGCTGAAAAGTCGCCCGAATTTCTTCGGCACCAGCTCATACACCAGTCTTTTGGCAAAAGGGTCGCTGGCCGAGCAAGTAAAGCCGGGGGGCTTATTCAGTAGCAGATACACTTTTTTCTCGATCTGCAACAGCTTGTCTTCAAACTTCACCAGATCCACATCCGGATCCACATTGATGGCCGGGCTTAAGACCACTTTGTCGTTGACCTGAACTTTGCCCTGGCGTATAAGCTCCTCGCAGTCGCGACGTGAAGCAATCCCGGCGGAGGCCAAAAACCTGGCCAGACGCAGCGAATTGCCCGAGCCGGAAGCCCCGGCCCGCTGAGCAGGCTTGAACCTGCGATGTTCAGAAGTGTTTTTCATATGTAAAAAAGCTCATTGGACACTAAGACACACTAAGTCACACTAAGTCACACTAAGTCACACTAAGTCACACTTAGCGGCTCTATTCCGCACTCAGGATTTGCCGGGCTTTTTTGGCCAGGTCAGCCATATGGTATGGCTTGCGCAGGAAGCCGGCGGCGCCGGCCTTAAGCACCTCCTGCACCTCATCCTCGGAGACATAGCCGCTGGAAAGCAGCACCTTTACCTTCGGGTCCATTTTTTTAAGCAGGAAGAAAGCCTCGGTTCCGCTCATGGTTGGCATAATCATATCCAGCAGCACCAGGTCTATCATTCCGGGGTTATTCTGATATATCTCCACTGCTTCGCGCCCGTTTTCGGCCAGTATCACGCGGTATCCCAGGTCTTGCAGCATGGCGCTGATCACATCCCAGATCATGTCTTCGTCATCGACCAGCAATATGGTTTTGTTATTGTTTTCCGGATCATAGGCCAGGTAGTCCAGCTCGCCGCTCTTGCTTGCATCGCATACTGGGAACAAGAACAGGACTGCCGGTTTTGGCGTCTTCGGGTTGAACAGCAGGTTGCCGCCCTGCGCCAGCAGCACGCCGGCCCAGCGCAGCATCTGCTGAGCGCTGAAGGGGAAGGATTCCTGCTCGATTCCGACAAAATCCAGCAGCGGTGCCAGTCCGGTCTGCGCGTCTTCAGGCATTCCTTCAGCGACAATGCCCAGCCCCAGGTAATGCTCTTTTTCCGCGTTCAGGCCCAGCTGTTCGCGCTCATGCGGCTGGAAGCTATATTCTTCAAGCTGCAGCCTCCATTTGCTTTGCGGGTATTTTTCTTGCAGCAGTTCACAAAGCTCGACGAACAATTGCTGCAACAAGAAGGCGTCGGCATTGACATGGCGCTTGCTGTGCCCCGTCCCCTCCGGCTCATCTGGCAGCTCGCAGCTCAAGGTATCGAATTGCCCTGCCATGCCTTCGCAGAAGCCGGCCAGGTTAAGCCGTTCCCCCGGAGCCGTGCTCCCTGGGAATGCCTGGCGCAGCTCTTGCACGGCTTGCAGCATAAGTTCGGAGAGCTGTCTGCTTTTCCGCGAGTATCCGGCCGGACCCTGCTGTTGTTCGAGTTCATCGATGAGCAGGTTCTGATAGCTGATGACGGTCTGCAGGCACTTTTGCGTAAAGGCGCACATGCCTATGGTCAATGAGCGCAGGGCGACATAGCGTTCGGTGTTGCTCAAAAGCAGATCATTGAAATCAAACTGGTTTTTAGACATCTTGCCCTCCTTTGGCTGCTTTGCTGTGAGCTGGTCTGCCTTTCAGGCCAAAATCCCTGCCCGTCGCTGCCGGCAAGCTTTACTTTACGGCTTGAAATTCCGGGGCGAAAGGGAACTTTGGCAGTTTTTCCGGCAATCTGGCATACACTGGCAGGCTCAGATCATCCTGCAATCCATGTTTAAAGTAATGCCAGGCCAGGCCAGCCACCATCATGGCATTGTCAGTACAGCAGGCCGGCTCTGCCAGGAGCAGTTGTTTTTCTTGTTTTTGGCATTCTTCTTGGAAGCGCCTGCGCAGATAGCCATTGCAGGCCACTCCTCCGCAGAGGCAGAGCATGGGCACCTTGTACTCTTCGGCGGCCGCCATGCTTTTGGACAGCAGCACCTCCATTACTGCCGCCTGGTAGCTGGCGAGCACATCGGCGAGCTGCTGTTCATTGAGCCGCCGCTCTTTGACCGCATACAGCAGTGCGGTTTTCACGCCCTAAAACTGAAGTTGAAGCGATGTTCCCGGGGGGTGGCTTTGCCGGAAGCGCCGCTCAAGGCCCGCGGAAAGCTGTAGGCCTGCGGGTCCCCGTTTTTGGCCAGGCGCTCGATGATAGGCCCGCCAGGATAACCCAGGTTCAGGATTTTAGCGGCCTTGTCCAGGGCCTCGCCGGCGGCGTCATCCAGCGTGCTGCCCAGCAGCTCGGCCCGGCCGTCGGTCTGCACCAAAACCAAGGCGGTATGTCCTCCTGAGACAACCAGGGCCAGCAGAGGGAAGTTGGCCGGATTCTGCAGCAATCCAGGCTGATTCAGAAAAGCGGCATAGATATGCGCCTCGAAATGGTTTACGCCCAGCAGCGGCAGGCGATTGGCCAAGGCCAGCCCTTTGGCGTAAGAGTTGCCCACTAACAGCGCCGGTATGAGTCCGGGCCGGTTGGTGACCGCGAGCGCCTCCACTTCCTGCAAGCCGATGCCGGCCTGTGCAAAGGTGGCATCGATGAGAGGCGAGATGTTTTTCAGGTGCTCGCGCGCGGCCAGCTCTGGAATCACTCCGCCATAGGCGGCATGCAGCTTGATTTGGCTGGATATGCGGCTGGCTAACACCTCGTGCCCGTCGCGCAACAGCGCAGCAGCGGTCTCGTCACAGCTGCTTTCTATACCTAGAACGATCATGATGACTTCTTTTGGACACTAAGAAACTATGAAAACTTAAATTGTCAAAGTTGAGTTGTTTCTGGTCAGTATGTAGCCCCCATCCAAAAAAGGTCATAACGCCGACAGGCCGTTAGTGGCGCCCCTACAGGGCGCCGGATTCGGGGGGGCTTTTACCCAGGGTGGCGCTCGGCCTGCGGCCTCGCTTACCCTGGGCTTTATTAGGTTGCCCTTTCAGGGCACAAAATGGACTGAATCTCAGAGAAAAATTAGAAATTCTTCCGAAAACTGCGTTTTTCAGGAAAATTTTACTTTCGTGATTAACCAGCCTAGGTTAATACTACTGACAAAATCAAAATCATCTGATGAATTTATCTCTTGGTTCAACTTATTATAAAACAGCGTATCTAGTTGCGCCGTAGGCGCATAACTATGCTTAACCCCAGGCTTTAGCCTGGGGTGCAGGCAGCCATCAAAACCGGCGCCTCGTAGAGGCGCTACTATGCCCCCCTCTTTTTGGACGGGGTCTATGTACAAGAAAAAACCGGATATACTGTATAGCAAGAAAGCGAATCT
>JAAZIY010000226.1 GCA_012800625.1 Lentisphaerota bacterium | reverse complement strand
CTGCTCAGCAGATTGCGTTTCAGGCCTTTTTTACCGCTGGCGCATAAAACGCAGCGCACCTGGCAGCCCACTTGTGTGCTGATGCAGACCGTGTTGCGCCTGCCGCTGGGGATAAGCACGGTTTCCAGGCTCAGGCCGTCAGACAGCTGACAGAGCCATTTGAGCGTGCCGTCGGTGGCCTTTTGCCGGTCTATAGGCTTGAGGCTGAAGGCGGAGAAATGCTCTTGCAGAACCTGGCGCAGCGCGGCGGGCAGATTGCGCATCTCCTCAAAGTCGCAGGCCCATTTTTCGTAGAGCCAATGCCAAATTTGCCTGGCGCGAAAGCCGCCTTCACGCTGCTGGCGCAAAAAGGCCTCAAGCTCAGTGAAACTTAGCTGCTTAATGCTGGGATTGAAAGCGGATTCCATTTTGTTTTTCGGCTGCGCTGAGGTCTTTTGTGATAAAGACTATTTGTTGCGCCCCTTCAGGGCGCCGGATTCGGGGGGGGCTTTTACCCAGGGTGGCGCTCGGCTCCTGCGGAGCCTCGCTTACCCTGGGCTATATTAGGTTGCCCTTTCAGGGCACCATGTGACAGATTCTCAAGAAAAAATTGAAATTCAGCAGAAAGTTTGCGTTTTTCATGTGATTTCATCTCTCTTTTTGTTTTTTGAGATGAAAACGTTTTGTTCGAAATCTTGCAATTGTAGTTTGTCTGCTTAACGAGCTTTCTTTTAGTGTTCTTTTGTGTGCTTTAGTGGTTCAAAGGCTTTTTGGGACACCGGCTAAACTATATCCGGATTTGGCGGCTTTACAAACCGGACGCCAAGCTCCGCGAAGAGCCTCGTTTTTTGCACACCAAGGCGGAGTGAGTCGCTTTTTGCTTGCAAAAATGTTTATGTCGCATTATTTTATATTGGAAGCGGTCGGGAGCCGGTTTGCCTCGTCTTCCGCCCTCCTACTCACCTTTAGCGGGAATTAAATTATTGTGGTTAATTCTTTTATCAGCTCTTTCATGCAGTCTTATGGCCGCGAGGCTCTGACTTTCAACGATGTTTCCCTGGAGACGCGCTACGCTGACTTCCTGCCCAAGGACACGCAGATCAACAGCCGTTTTTCGCGTCACATCAGTCTAAATGCGCCCTATGTCAGTGCTGCCATGGACACGGTCACCGAGGCTTCCATGGCCATCGCCATGGCCAAGCTGGGCGGGCTAGGCGTCATTCACAAGAACCTGAGTGTGTCCAAGCAGGCCGAGCAGGCTGCCAAGGTCAAGCAGTATCTCAACGGCATTATCAGCAAGCCGGTGGTTTTCCGGCAGAATATGCTGCTCTCCGAATTGCTCGCTGAAAAACGCCGGCACAACTATACCTTCAACGGCTTTCCCATACTTGATGACGAGGAGCGCTTGGTGGGCCTGCTCACCGGACGCGACATGAAGTTTCTGACCCGCTTCGATGTGCCGGTCAGCCAGGTCATGTCCAAAGACCTGATCACCGGATCGCCAGACACCAATATCGAGGAGGCCTTCAATATCATGCTGCAGCACCGGGTCGGGAAGCTGCCGCTGATTGACCGGGACAAACGCCTCTGCGGACTGTACAGCTTTCATGATGTGCGCACACTGCGCGACAATGTCGAGCCGAATTTCAACCGGGACAGCCAGCATCGCCTGCGCGTGGCCGCCGCCGTGGGACCCTATGACGAGGAGCGCATCGAGGCCCTGGTGAACGCCGATGTGGACGCCCTCATCCTGGACACGGCGCACGGACATAGCAGAGGCGTGCTCGAAACCCTCAAGTACCTGAAGGATAAATACCCGCAGATCGATGTGGTGGCCGGTAATATATGCACCGAGGAAGGAGCCAAGGCGCTTTATGAGGCCGGAGCGGACGCCGTCAAGGTGGGCATAGGCCCAGGCTCCATATGCACAACCCGCGTGGTGGCCGGTGTGGGCGTGCCGCAGCTGACCGCCGTATATAATGCCTGGAAAGCAATTGGCGACGAGATACCAATCATCGCAGACGGAGGAATCGCGCATACCGGCGACGTGGCCAAGGCACTGGTGGTAGGCGCGCAATGCGTGATGATGGGCTCGGCACTGGCCGGCACCGAGGAAAGCCCCGGAGAAAGAATCCTGCACCAGGGACGCACATACGTGGCCTATCGAGGCATGGGCAGCGTGGACGCCATGCGCCAGGGCAAAGGCAGCCGCGAACGCTACGGAGTCTCCGCCGATACCGCCGAGGAGAAGCTGGTGCCGCAGGGCATCGAGGGGATGATACCATACCGCGGCTCGGTCTCCGATGTGCTTAACCAGTTTATCGGCGGACTGCGCTACTCCCTGGGATACTGCGGCGCGCGCAGCATTGCCGAACTGCAGGAAAACGCCAGATTCGTGCGCGTAAGCTCATCGGGACTGATGGAGGCACACCCGCATGACGTCGTCGTGCAAAAAGACGCGCCTAACTATAGAGCGACCTGAGGGACGGGGGAAAACTACGCGAGAGCAGCATGAAGTGTAGCGCCATGCGGACTGGACGGGACTAGGTTTATAAAGCTACAGTGCTCAGGGGCTGCCGGTATAGGTTTCGATAAAGTTGGCGATGGCCTGCAGGGCCTCGCCGGCCTGCTCGCCCTCGGCTTGCAGCAGCAATTTGCTGCCGCTGCCGGCCTCCAGGGTGAGCATAGACAATGTGCTGTGGGCATCGGCGCTTTGCTCCCCTTTATACAGCTTGACCAAGGCGTCAAACTGTGCGGCTATGCGGGTGATTTGTCCGGCAAAACGCAGATGCAGGCCTCTTTTATTAAGTACGCTTACTTCTCGGCTTAGCATAGTATTGCGGCGGTTACTGGTTGTTTTTTGGGCACACAGGAAAAAGCCATAATATATCCTTTTAAGCTGGTATTTACAAGCCATTTAAACTTGGGTTAAAAAAACTTATCCAGCTTACAGCCGGCGCCTTCGTGTGTCTTGGTGTGTCTTGGTGTCCTCCCCCCTTCGTGTCTAAAGCACCAGGCTCGTGTACAAGATAAAATCCCGCTTTGCTTTGTGCTCGGGCAATTTTGCCCTATATTAAAAACGTTACTCTTTTTGACTCTTGTTCAACTTCATATTTTTCGCGCCATGAAAAAATCTCTGGGCAGACTACTCCCTCTTTTTCTTTACACTGTATTATGCCGCAGCGTTTTTGCCGTCGAGGCGCTCGCCTCGACGGAGCCGCCGGCCTCTTCGGGTCTCACCCTGCGCCAGATACTTTTGGATGGCGGCTTTGTCATGTATCCGATTGTCGCCTTGTCTCTGATTGCCCTGGGGCTGATCATCTTCTACCTGCTTACTTTGCGCGAAAAGCTGATTTTCCCCAGGGATTTCATCAGGGAGGCACAGGACGCCGCCGCTCTTGGAGACCTGGAAGGCCTGCAGCTGCTCTGTCAGGAAAACGGCAGCCCGGCAGCCAAGGTAGTGTTGGCCGCACTGGAGCAATGCGCCGAGGGACAGAGTCCCGACCCGGCCCTGTTGCAGGATGCCATGGAGGACGAGGGCAACCGCCAGGCCGGCTATCTTTGGCAGCGCATCCAGTTTTTGCTCGATGTCTCCGCCCTTTCTCCGATGCTCGGTCTGCTGGGCACGGTTTGGGGCATGATGGTATCCTTCACGGGTTTGGAAAGCGGCCTGAGCCTGATCAACAAGGCCGATGCCCTGGCCTCCGGCGTGGCTCAGGCGATGTACACCACTTTTGCCGGTCTGGTGATCGCCATTCCGAGCATGGCGATCTACACCTTGTTTCGCGGCAGGGTGGCCAACCTGGTCAGCGGCATGGAGCGTGCCTGCGGCTCGGTTGCCAGGCGGCTTTTGGCCAGCCAGAAGAACTCGGTCTACGGTGTCTTGTCCGACAAAACGCAGGTCTAGGCCAGGAGGCTCTGATGAATTTCAAGAGACAGCTCAAAGACAATGCCCTGGGCTTTCAGATGGCGCCCATGCTTGACATCATTTTCATTTTGCTCATCCTCTTCATGGTGGCCAATATTTTTGCGCAATGGGAGAACAAGCTGGGCATACAGGTGCCCTCGGCGGACTCCGGCCTGCGGGTTGAGCGTCAGCCCGGCGAAGTGATTATCAACATCGACCGGGAGGGTGACATCTATATCAACAGCAAGCTGGTGACTGCTGAGCGCCTGCAGGCCCTGCTGCTTGAGATAGCCGATGCCTTCAAGAGTCAGCCGGTGATCCTGCGCGCCGACAAGGACACCCGCCATCAGGATGTTATCAGGGTGCTCGATATTTGCCGCAAAGCCGATATTTGGAATGTGGCATTTTCCACCCTGGCACCAGAGGAGGCCCTTTGATTAGCAAGTACGGCAAAAGCCTCGAGCGTCTCTGCGCGGCGGCAGGCGCAGTGCTGTTTTTGGCTCTGCTGCTGCTGCCCTGCATTTTTCTTGCCCCGCCGCTGGCCGCCCAGAGCCAGGTCGAGCGGCAGCCCGAAGATGCGGAGCAGCTTTTTCAGTATGCCCTGGGTCTGATGCAGCGCAAGTTCTACGACTTGGCTCTGCCGCAGTTGCAGGCCTTTCTGCGCAGTCACCCCGAGCATGCCCAGCGCAAGCAGGCGCAGCGCATGCTGATTGAATGCAGCTACGCATTGCAAAAATATGCCGACACCTTGACGGGCATCGGCGAATTCCGCCAGTCCTGGCCCAAGGATCCGGACTCCGAGCCGCTTCTGCAAATGGAGGCAGCCATTCGCTATGAGCAAGGCGACTACAATGGCGCGGCGCAGGCCTATGCCGAACTGAGCCGCAGCAAGGAGGCCGCCAACGCCGAGCTGGGCCTCTACTTCCAGGCGCAGTCATATCTGCAGATGCGACAGGAGGAAAAAGCCAGGGAGCTGCTTTCAAAGCTGGCGCAGTCCCCCTTGCAGGAACAGTTTCCCTACCGCGCCCAGGCCGCGTTTTTTCTGGCCGGCAGATACTATGCCGAGGACAAATTGGCCGAGGCGCTTGCCCTCTACGAAAAACTTGCAGTTCACAAAGAATTGCCCGGCGCTCTGCGCGAGCAGTCGCTGTTGCATCTTGCCGAATTGAAATTCCAGCAGCGCGACTATGCCGGCGCCTTGCAAGGCTACGAGGCCTACCTGCTCGAGTATCCTGACAGCGAATTCGAAGGCAGAATGCGGAAACAACGCTTCTTTTGCGCGCATGCCATGCAGGACTGGGAAAAAGCCGTCGCCTATGGCTACGATTGGCGCAAACGACATGCGGAGCAATTTGACTACGTCTTGGAATATGACCTGGCTGAAAGCCTGAGCAGGCTGAAACGCTACGAGGAGGCACTGGAGATACTCACAGCGCTGGGACAAAACAAAGCCCTGCCCGAACAGTACCGCTTTGCCGCATTGCTGGCCGAGCTGGATGCTTGCATCATGCTGCAGCGCCAGCCGCAAATATTGCAAAAAGGCATAGCGCTGCTGCAAGAATTCCCCAACCGCCCGGAAAAAGGACGCGTCCTCTTTCAAGTCGGCAAAGCAGCCATGAAAATAGAAGACCTGGAGGCGGCGGAAAGATACCTGCGCAGCGCCATGGAGTTCTTCCTGGGAGACAAGGAGCTTTTTCTGCTCTCTGGCGAGCATTTTGTGCAGTGTCTGCTGGCTCGGGAAAACTGGGCCGAGGCAGCCCTGGCGTCGCGGCGCATGGCCGAGAAGGCCGAACCGCCGCAACGCTCGCGCTATCTGCTGCAGGCCCTGCAGTTTGATTACCGCATGGAAAACTGGGCTCAGCTCGCCCCCCAGGCCGAGGCTCTGCGCCGCGCTTTTGCCGCTCAGCCCGATTTGCTCAGCGAGGTTTTGCAGCTTTACGCCAATGCCAGCGTGCAACAGGGCGACTATGCCAAGGCGGAGGAGTTGCTCGCACAGCTCTATGACTTGAGCAGTGCTGAATTGAAACCCGAAGTGGCCTTTTTGCATGCCCAGGTTCTGCGTTACCTGGACCGTGGCGAGGAGGCGACCACAGTGCTGAAACGCAGCTTGTCTCTGCCCGCCTTGAAGGCGGAAGCCAAAGTCAAGCTGCAAGGCCTGCTGTTGACCCTGCAATTGCAGCAGGGTGACGAGCTTAGCGCCATGCAACTGGCGGAGGCGGTCTTGTCGACCCTCAGCGCAGAGCCTCGGCTCAAGCTCGAACCAGCCCTGCTGCTCGAACTGGCAAGGCTGTACTCGAAGCATAGACAGTACGAGACAGCGGAAAAAGCGCTGCAGCTGGCCTTGCCCGAAACCCAGGACCTAGCCCTGCGCGGCAAGCTTAGCCTGCTCCAGGTGGAAATCCTGATGCTGCGCCATAAGGAACAGGAGGCCCTGAAGCTGCTCGAACAGTGGCAGACGGAAATGAGGCAAAATGAGCTGGCACCGGGACAGGAGTTCTTTTCGCTCGCAGCCGAGCTGAATTTGAGCCTGAAACATTACGACGGGGCTTTTGCAGCCGCTGAAAAATGCCTGGCCATGCCGGAGGAAAACCCGCGCTTTGTCGCCAGGGCGCACTGGGTTAGCGCAAAACTGCTTTTCGAGGTGGAAAATGATGCTAAAAATGCCCTGCCGCACTGCGTGAAGGCATTTATCCTGTATGACGATGAGCGCTATACACCCAAAGCCATGATACTGTGCATGGAAATCTACCTGAACCAGGGAAAACGCGGCGAGGCTGAAGTAACTTGGAAAGAAATGCAGCAACGATACCCGGGAAAGGCAGCCAGTATGCAAGGCTCTAAACTGATCGAAAGGCTTAGGGGACACTAATGCAGGGGAAGGACACTAAGGCGCACGAAGACACACTAAGGGCTGCTTTGCCCTGCTTTGGCCTGACAAATTTCTCTTTGCTTCTTGCATATTAGCGACTTGTTGTATATATTGTTCCAATGCCGCATTTGATTTTTTTTAAGGTTATGAGAAGGAGGACCAGACATGGGCTCCGTTAGAATTCTAATACTGTCTGAGCAGATGCGTGGGACCTCCTTCGCGCTTACCGGGGACGAGTATAGCATTGGAAGAGCCGAAAGCTGTGACATATGCATCTCCGACCCCACCATCAGCGGTCATCATTGCACACTGCTGAAGCTCGAGGACGAGCGCTACGCGGTGCGCGATGAGGGATCGACCAACGGCACCAAGGTCAACGAGGAGAAAGTCACCGACCAAATCGTGCCCCTGGGCAACGGCGACATTCTGCAAATAGGCGCCGTCGAAGTGCTTTTTGACGACCGTGAGGACAACAAGCTGGACGGGCGCACTTTGACCGTGGTCAACTTGGAGGCCACCGGCACCAGCGAGATTTCCACCAGCGAGATGAAAAACCTGGGCATGAAGATAGGCGCCAAGAAAAATGTCTCCCTGCGCGAAAATCAGTCTCACACCAAGATGCTGCTCATCGCCCTCAGCGCCTTTGGCCTGGTCGGCCTGCTGCTGCTGATCTGGTTTGTGATCAAGCTGTTTAGCGGCTCCAAGGCTTGAATACAGCAGTGTGCCTTGCCGAAGGAATATTTTCGGGCCAGGCTCGGAATAGCCGCGCCGCAGTTTTTAGCCTATTCAACGCATTGCTATACCTGCACAGGCTTAGGATGCCAGCTTATTTGCTAAGCCCTGAGTTTATACACCTGAAAGCGGCTGGCTTGCCCTGGCTTATAGCCTCAGGTTTTTGTTTTTCACTTCAGCCAATAAAGTTTTCACATGTCAGATAAAAAAGTCAATGAGCCACAGCCCATGAAGGCTGGCTTTCCCAAGAAGCAGCTGCTTTTTTGGGTAGTCCTGCTTTTGGTCATTCCTTTTGCGGTGATGCATTATCAGCGCGAGAGCAAGCTCGAGGTCGAAGAGCTTAGTTCTTCTCAATTCGAGGCCTATTTGCAGGAGGGCCGCATAACGGAACTGCAGATTGAGGCTCAGGCCGGCAGCGCGGTTCAGGAGCTGCGCGGGCAATACAGCGGCGTTGACGACCCCGCGCTGCAGCAGCCATTCAAGGCCAAGGTGCTCTACACCGACCAGCTTGACGCCTTGATAAGAGAGCACTGTCCGCGCCGCGATGTGCGCCAGGCCAACAATTTCTTGCCCGGCCTGCTCTACTCCCTGCTGCCTATCCTGGTGTTGGTGCTGCTCCTCTCCTTTGTCTACTCGAGGGCCATGCGCTCCGCCGGCAGAGGCGCGCTGCAATTTGGCAAAAGCCGGGCCAAGATGCTCAATCCTTCGATGGAGAAAGTCACCTTCAACGATGTGGTCGGCATCGAGGAGGCCAAGGAGGATGTGCAGGAGATCGTCGAATACCTCAAAAAGCCGGCTCATTTCAAGCGCCTGGGCGGCAAGATACCGCGCGGCGTGCTCATGGTAGGCCCGCCGGGCACCGGCAAGACCCTGCTGGCCAAAGCCATAGCCGGAGAGGCCGAGGTGCCTTTCTTCTCCATTAGCGGCTCGGACTTTGTCGAAATGTTCGTCGGCGTCGGCGCCAGCCGTGTGCGCGATATGTTCGAGGAGGGCAAAAAATGCGCCCCCTGCCTGATATTCATTGACGAGATCGACTCGGTGGGGCGCTCCAGGTTCTCAGGCATAGGCGGAGGCCATGACGAAAGGGAGCAGACCCTGAATGCCCTGCTCGTTGAAATGGACGGCTTCGAGGCCAACTCCGGGGTCATCGTGCTGGCCGCCACCAACAGGCCAGACGTGCTCGACCCGGCCCTGCTTAGACCCGGACGCTTTGACCGCCAAATAGCCATTGACCTGCCCGACCTGCAGGGCAGACTGGCCATACTTAATGTGCACGCCAAAAAAATCGCCATCGACCCCGAAGCCGACATGCGCATAGTCGCCCGGGGCACGCCGGGCTTTTCCGGCGCCGACCTGGCCAACCTGATCAATGAGGCGGCACTGCTGGCCACCAGACGCAATCTGGACAAGGTAGGGCTGCCGGAGCTGGAAGAGTCCAGGGACAAGGTGCGCTGGGGCAAGGAGCGGCGCAGCCGGCGTATTGACGAGAAAGACCGGCGCCTGACCGCCTACCATGAGGCCGGCCACGCCCTGGTGGGCATGTTCTGCGAAAACGCCACCCCTCTGCATAAAATCACCATTATACCGCGCGGCGCGGCCTATCTGGGAGCCACCATGCACCTGCCTGAGCAGGACCAGGTGCATCTCTCGCGCAAAGAATTGCTGGACCATATCGCGGTATGCATAGGCGGACGCCTGGCCGAGGAAATGATCTTTGACGATGTCACCACCGGAGCCTCCATGGATATCATGCAGGCCACCGACATAGCGCGCAAAATGGTCTGCCAATGGGGCATGAGCCAGAAAATGGGCTTTATCAACTACGCCGGCGCCAGAGAGCATATTTTCCTGGGACGGGACTTGACGCGCAGCGAGGACTACGGGCAGGAGACCGCCCGGGAGATAGACCTGGAGGTAAGGCTGATTATCGATGCCGCCTACGAACGCGTGCGTGACATCCTGCATACCAACCTGGACAAGCTTAAGCTGCTGGCCGACACCTTGCTCGAAAAAGAAACCATGAACGCCGAAGAGGTATACGCCCTGCTGGAAATGGAAATGCCGCCCAGTAAACACGATAGCCTGAAAGACGAAGCAGAGGAAAAACCAGAAAAAAAGAAAAAGACGAGAAGAACAAAGAAAAGCGTGGCGGCAAAGTCGCCCGATGCCTCCGATGCGTCCGATTCGTCCGATGCGCCCGATTCGTCCGATGCTACATACCTGGGGCTTTTGTGCCGCCCTGGCATTCGTTTTTATGCTTTTAGGTAAGCTCTGCCGCCAGGGGGCAGCAGCCCGTTTTGGTGGTTTTGTCCCAGGCAGTCTTTGCTTTGGCAGCCCTCGAGCGCCAGGCTCTGCGCACTTAGGTTGAGTATGTGCATATTGCCGCGGTGTTGCCGCATTATTTCGGGCAGGCTGTAGGGGCAGTTGACAAAAACAATGCTCTGCTCCTGCCAAGACACCGAGACGTAAAGCAGGTTGGACTGATGGTAGCGCAGCTGCCATTCGCCTTGCTGGAAAACCCCGAGCTGCTCTTGATAAAAATCCAGCCAGTGTGTAATAATGGCTAGCTCCCGGGCGCTTAGGTCGGTGAGCTGCATGGATAACATGGGCACGCCGACTAGCGAGGCGATCATGTGACGAGAAATATTCACGTCGTTTTCTTCGGGATGCCAGTAGACCGGGTCGGCATGTATGGGAATATGGTCGCCCATGCTGAGACGAATTTGCGCCAGGCGCAAAAGATTATCCAGGAAGTCAAAGGGCACATCGCCGGCACGGAACTGCGTGGCGTGCGGCAGCATGGCCAAGTTGGTGTAGCCCTGGCGGAACTCGATGAGAGCCTCCGGACGCAGGGCGCGGATGCG
>JAAZIY010000034.1 GCA_012800625.1 Lentisphaerota bacterium | reverse complement strand
TATTTACCATTGTGTAGTTCTCAAAGCTGGGAGCTTTGGGCATCCGATAAAATGATACGTCCGATTCGTCCGATAAAATGATACGTCCGATTCGTCCGATTCGTCCGATAAAATGATACGTCCGATTCGTCCGATTCGCTTTTTGGAACGGGAGCGGGGAGCACGCAATGAGCGTGTACTACATACGGGGGACTTTTGGGACGGGGCTATGCTAATCGTTTTTGAAATTGCGGAAGGTTTTGCCGAAGTGCAGCTTTCCGACGATGCGGTTTTCATATTTATGGAGCAGGTTGTCGAGTCCCTCGACTAGGTATTTGGAGCTTACCCCGTGCCTGATGGAGACCGAGGCCTCGATAAAGGCGGCCAAGTGGTCGCAGCAGCGTATGGTTTCGCCGTCAACCGGCAGGTATTTGTCCAAGTCATAGTCCCCTGCCATGTCAGCAAAAGCAGGGATACGCTGGACTTTGCCGTCGAGCAGGACGCGGTTGTCGAATTCGTTTTCGGTGTAGTAGCTCAGCTCTTGATGCCAGGAGGTCGGCAGCAAAGGCAGCAGCTTGGCCTCCATTTGCTTGGTTTCGTAATCCTTGATGATTTCGTCCAGGCCCTCGACGGCGTCTTTGATGGGCGAGGTGATGTCGCGGGTCAATACTTCGGGCAAGTCGTGAAAGAGCGCCGCCAGAAAGCTGTATTTTTTACGGTGCTCGGAGACCTCGTTCTGAGTCAGCGCAATATAGGTGAAGATAGCCACCACTAGCATATGACCGAGCACCGAGCTGGCCGGGATGCGCGGAGACTGCGACCAGCGTTTTTGGAAACGCAGCTGTCCGCAAAGGTCAACGAAGCCGGCGGTTTTGCGTCCCAGGCTGAGTTTTTGCACGCCTGCCAGGTCGAAGTGGTCCTCGATCTGGTCTTCAATATCCTGTCGAATCTGCTCGACGCCGCGAATAAAGGGGCACATTTTATATAGTATATTGAATTCCCACTGCGTGGCCAAATAGTGCGCCGCCTTTAGGATGCGTTTTTCGCGCTGGGCGTATTCCGTCTCAAAGAAATGCCGCTGCATATGCTGACGGAAATCGCCCTTCAGGTCGGCGCTCTGTTTTTCCAGCTTGGCAAAGACCCATTCATTCAGCTCCTTGCCTTTTTCCTGCATCATCTTGTGGAAGACCGGCGGCTTGATGTCGGTAAGAATAATACGATGCAGCATTTCGAAGATACCGCCCTCGATAAGCTTCAGCCAGTTCACCGAGCCTGGATTCAGATCCTCCTCGATTTTAGCCAACACGTAAGCGATGACCATCTTATGAGCCTGCTTATCCAGCTCGGTAAAGTCCATAGGGTTGACCTGGTCGTTCCAGCGCCGTATGCTGGCGGCGTCATAGATTAGTTCCAGCAGGGCTTGATTCAGGACAGCGGCTGACATAAAACCTCCAATAGTATATTTCAGCGATTTTGTAATAATCGCCAGAGTTCTTGCAGTATATCACTGGCGCTTTTGGCACGCACTTCGGCTCTTGAGCCGGAGAATTGTCCTCGCCAGAGCTTGCGTTGTTCGCCCAGGGCCAGGCCCATAAAGACGGTGCCCACTGGTTTGCCGGGCACGGCGCCGCCAGGTCCGGCTATGCCGCTAATGGCGATACCGGCCTGCAGCGCATGGCGTTCGAGCAATCCGGAGAGCATCTCGCTAACGGTTTCCGCGCTCACTGCGCCAAATCGCAGCAGGGTCTCATCTTTGACGCCCAGCAGTTTTTGTTTCCAGGCATTGCTGTACGTGACCAGTCCTCCGGCGAACCACTGTGACGAGCCAGGTATTTCCGTAAATATGGTTGCTATGCCACCGCCGGTGCATGATTCAGCTGTGCCCAGCAGCCAGCCCCGCTGCGCCAGGCGCGAGCCGATTTGCTCTGCCAGTCTCAGGTTATCCACGCTGAGCAGGGAGGCCGTCGGCGCATTTTCATGGTTTTCTTTCATGCTTAGCCATATTGCGGCATACGCAACTCATTTAATTTTCGGCAATGGTTACAGCGCAGGCGTAGTCGCGCTCATGCGAGAGGCTCAGATGCAGCCTTTTAATGCCCAGTTCGGCGGCTGTGGCGGCGGCCTGTCCGCTCAGCGCCAGGTCTGGTTTGCCCAGCTCATTGTTTTGCACCTCGATCTCCTTGAAGGCGCACTTGGCTCCTATGCCGCAGCCCAGGGCTTTGGAGAGCGCCTCCTTTGCGGCCCAGCGCGCCGCGAAGTAGGCGTAGCGCTGCCGTTCGGACTCCGGCGCGGCGCTCTGTTCCGCAGGGGTAAAGACATAATCGAGGAAGCGCTGGCCGCTGCGCTGCAAAGTAGCGCGCAGCCGCGCGATTTCAACGATATCTATGCCCAGGCCGATTATCATGCCGCCCTAGCCTAGTTTTGCAATGAGTTCCGCGGCGGTTTTGCGCAGCAGGTTACCGGTCTCGATGCAGGTCGGTGAGCTAAGCACCGCGGTTTCATAGCCGCCGCGGCCAAAGTTAAAGCGGTTGGGGATATAGCCGATTTTGGATGAGGCCAGGGCTGTAATCAGGCATGGTTTGCGCTGCAGCAGGTCTTCGCGGATGTGCATGGCGTGTTCGACAAAAGGCTCGCCAGGCAGACTGATGAGATAAAGCTCGCCCAGCTTCCAGGCCCAGAGCGGCAGCTCGCGTTCGCTTTTGTCATCAACTATGCTCAGCAGCTGGTCGGCGAAGAATTTCAAGGCGTGCGGCGCTTTTTTGGCCAGGTCTTCGGAGGTTAGGGTCATGCTTTCGTCAAACTCGTACTTGGCGGCATGTTCGCGGGCCTCGGCGATTTCCTCCTCCGGCACTATGCGGGCGGGCACTTTAGGGCTGAGATGCAGTGCTTTCAGCGGACCGTCGGCAAGTTTGCGCATAGTGGGGATGGCTGCCAGCACGCTTTCGGCGTAGCCCTCGCCCATGCGTTTGGTAATGCGTTCGTAGCCGCTTTGCAGCTCTGGCCCGTAGGCATCCAGATGATTGACATTACCCTGCGGCGAGGTGAGGGTCATGGCCAGGCAGCCAGGCAACTCTTTTGCCAGCGTGCTGCGCAGCACGCCGCACCAGTCGGCGCTAACCAGGTTGCCCTCCACCGTATCAGGGTGATTGCTGACATTGGCCATGAGGAAGCGCCAGCTGCCATCCTCGTTTTTCAGTCCAAAGAGTCCGATTCTCGGGTCTATGGGGCTTTCCGACTTGGCGATATTGGGGTCTTGCCGCCTTGGGTTGGTGACCACGGTGTTATCCTTCATCCAGTAGCGCCGGCTATATGCCCAGCGGCTGTCCTCGCACTCGCCGTAAAAAGCCTGGCTGGGGCGCAAATCGTCATAGGCCTCATGTATGGCCTTGACAGCCTGCTCGACGAGAAAATCGTTGTAGGCCGGGTTGCTGCCCGTGTCGCTGGCCAGCTGCATGGGGTCTGCGCCGGCGCAATCTATGGGCAGATTGCCGGGGTTCAGGGCCGGACAGGTGTGCGAGTGGGTGACGCAGACCACGATGTTCTCGGGCTTCAGGCCGGGAATATCGAGGCAGCCGGAGCGGATGCGCTCAGCCAAGACCAAGGGCACACTGACTGAATCGACCTGGCAGAGGGCCACGGTTTCCTGCTCGTCGGCCACCAGCAGAGCATGTACATAAATATCATCAAGCTTGCCTTCCTGCCAGCGCTTGTTGAAGTAGCCCGCCAGAGAAACGCGACAGTCCGCTGACGGCGTGACACAAAAACGCGAGATTCCGTAACGTAACATATGAAGCTCCTAAGTAAAAAATAAAAAACGATACGTCCGATGCGTCCAATACGTCCGATTCGTCCGATGATACGTCCGATTCGTCCGATGATACGTCCAATACGTCCGATTCGTCCGCTAAAAAATGCCGCCTCGTTAGCCCCTTGGTGTTTCTCTACCTCGCCTCTCTTTTAGCGATCCATTTTTTCGCATTTTCCTGGTACTTCTGTGCTTTTTGCGCATCGGAGAGTTCTTTCAGGTAGCGCTGGAAGATTGCAAACATCAGGCTTCTCAGGATGTAGAGATTTTCCATGCGCTCCTCAAAGATGCCGATACGGTCCATGCTCTCGCCCTCAGGCAGCTTTGCGCTTTTGAAGACGAAGTCATTGACATCTAGGGTAAAGCTCCATTCCTCGCCCTGGTTACGCGCGAAGACCAGCTTGGCCCGTCTCAGCTTCTTGCCCACTTGCAGTGCGGCCTTGGCCTCGGCGCTAATGGTAGGCGCGCCTTTGCGGATATTGCTTTCCAGGGCGCCATTACCTTCGGCGACCAGCTGCAAGGGTCCGTCCAAGAGGAAGCTGAATTCGCCCATTTGGCTAGGCGGCAGCTGTCCGTGGTTACTTTCCTGGTAGTACCATAGCCATGTGAGGAAGTTTTCTCCCAGCGTGCCGGTATCGCCGGCGTCTGGCAGGTCTGGCGAGAGGTTAAAGAGCGGCACCTGGTGGGCGTTTATCTCCAGTATGTCATCGGCCAGGTTTTCCAGGCTCAGGGGTATGGGTTCGAAACCCAGGGTTTTATTGAAGAACCCCAGCAGCAGGTCCATTTGTCTAGGCGAGCAGGCACTGGTATAAATATAGTTCTCGTTTTTATCCAGCACCACATATATTCCGGATATTTGCGGCGGCATCTCCGGCAGCAGGCGTTCCTGCACTTCGGCCTTGATGTCTTTTTTCTCTTTGCGCGGCAGTCTTTCCAGGCCGCTCTCGGCCATGCGGTTCAGCTCTATGATACGACATTCGGCATTGAGCAGCGAGGTCGGGATTTTACGCTCGGCCTGTCTCAGGCAGAGATGATAATAGGCTCCCAGCTTGCAGGTCTCTTCGTCTATGCGGTCTTCGAGCAGATGCCGTCCAGACACCCAGCCCCAGGCCGGTTCGTCCTTCACGTCTTGCAGTGGGCCTGCGGCCATAGCTGCGAAGCGCGCCAAAAAGTCTTCCGGCAATGGTTCGGGCAAATAACAAATACGAAAGCTAATACTACCTTGATCAAATGACATATATGATGAAATCCTTATAGGTTAAAGTTAAGATTGGCCAGGCTGCACAAGTCGCGCTTTACGGCAAGCTATGGTGCCCCGCGCCCAAAAGCCATTGAACCACTAAGACACACTAAGACACACTAAGACGCACAAATTAGACGATTTCCTGCAGGCATTGCGCCACGGTTTTGCCGCTGTCTGGCAGTCGCCAGTGCGGCGCGATTTCCGCCAGCGGCTGTAAAACAAAGAGGCGGCGGCACATTCTGGGATGCGGCAGCTGCAAGTTCGGCTCGTTGATGCTGCGCTGTGCAAAAAGGAGCAGGTCTATATCAATGCTGCGGCTCGCCCTGCTGTCATGCTCTCGGGGCCGTCCCAGCCTTACCTCGATATCCTGGCTGAGGCGCAACAGCGCCTGCGGGCTGTCGCCCCAGAGGCCGGTCAGCGCGCTGTTGCTGAAGTCAGGCGTGCCGGGATGACAGCCCTCCGCCTTGCTTTTATAAACACTGGACAGCTGGATGTTTTCCAGCCCGCCGGCGCGCAGCATGGCGACCGCCTGCGCAAAGGTCTGCTCGACCCGGCCCAGGTTCGCACCCAGAGCCAAGGCCACCGCACTGAGGGCGCCCTCGCTTCCAGTTTGAGTGTTACTGCTCATAAAAAGAAAAGGCACCGGTCTGCTGCGCAGACTGGTGCCGGATTTGTCGTGCTGTAGAGCTTACTCCACCTTGATTGCTTCGACGGGGCATTCGCCTTCGCAGGCGCCGCAGTCAACACAGAGTTCGGCGTCAACCACCGCTTTTTCTTCTTCCATGCTAATCGCCTCGGTAGGGCAGACGGCGACACAGGCCTCGCAACCAATGCACAGGTCTTTATTTACTACTGCTGGCATGATTCACCTCGTTTTTATGGTTATTACTCGGGCACAAGACCATAGAAAGATGGACTCGATGCGCTAAGTCCTAAATATAATGCCGTTTTGAAAATTGACTAGCCGCATGGCAAGTTTTGCGGACTTGCGCGGCGAGAACCAGGCGGGTTAGCTTGCCCTTTCTGGGCAGCTCTCTTTTAGGTTTCCTTTAGGCGTGTGCGATGCCGGTGTGTTCCGAGATTTCGCTATTAGTGGTGCACAGGTCTTTCAGTCCTAGTCCATGCACATTATGGTTGCCGGTCAGCTTGGCAAACTGGATTAGCTCTTCGGTGCTCACGCGCAGGAAGTTGGCCACCTGCCTTGCGGCCTTCTCCACATCCAGGCGTTGGCGCAGCTCCGGGTCCTGGGTGATTATGCCCATGGGACAGCGTCCGGTATTGCAGACCTTGAATTGCTGGCAGCCCAGGGCCATCAATGCCGAGCTGGCAATGCCGACCGCAGTGGCACCCATGGCCAGCGCCTTGGCAAAATCCGGCGAGATACGCAGGCCGCCAGTGATAATGAGCGACACGTGTTCGGCATGATTGCGGTCCAGAAAACGTCTGGCCCGGGAAAGGGCGTAGATAGTGGGCAGCGAGGTGGCCAGCTTGATAAACTTGGGGGCCGAGCCGGTACCCCCGGGGCGCCCGTCTATGGTGATGAAGTCCGGGCCGCCGGCCAGGACGAAATCCAGGTCATCCTCGATATGTCCGGCCGCCAGCTTGACGCCTATGGGCCTGCCGTTGGAAGCATCGCGCAGCCAGTCTATCTTCGCCTTCAGCTCTTCGGGACTGCGTATATCCGGAAAGCGCGAGGGGCTGACTATGTCCTGCCCTGGGGGGAAGCCCAGCTCCTCGCTCAGCTCGGCGCTGACATTGGCTCCGGGGATAACCGAGCCTATGCCTGGCGAGCAAGACTGGCCGAATTTTATCTCGACGGCGTCTACTTTCATCAGGTTTTCCGCTGTGACGCCATATTGGTTGGGGACATATTCGAGGATAAAGCGCCTGGAGCTATGCAGGCATTTATCCAGCACCCCAGTGCCGCCGGAGCCAATGGCGGTGCCGGCCATGGCGCTGGCCTTGGCCAGGGCCAGCTGCGCCTCCGGCGAGAGCAGGCCAAAGGACATATGCGAGATCAGTATGGGGGTGTCCAGGATGAGGGGCTGGGCGGCGGCCGGCCCGATTATGGTCTGCGTTACTACCTTGTCTTCATTGGACAGGGGCAGGCCGGCGAGCTGCTTGCCCAGGATAAGGATGTCGTCCCAGGAGATCACTGGCAGGCGTGTGCGCATGGCCTCGCCAATAGACTTGCCGCTGGCGGCGATCTGGTGTATGTCGTCCATCCACTTTTCCACCTCGTCGAAATCACGATGCAGTTCTTCAGAAACGAAGGGTGTGGTTTTGAGGACGGCGCTCTGCTGGGTTTCGGGCTTGTCCGGGTTTTTTTTATCCTGCAGCAGGAAATTGCTTTTGTCGGCATTGCATTCAGGGCAGCCCCAATTGTCTGGCAAAGCAGCAAAGGGCACGCCGCGGGCGCTGTCATCAAAGATGTATTTACAGACTTGACAGGTATATAAAGCCATTTGGTATGCCTTTGCAGAGCCATCCCGTGGGAACAACAAAAATCAGCCCGGATGCATTGTAGTGCCTCTACGAGGCACCCCTTTTTAGCTGTCTCCACCCCAGGCTGAAGCCTGGGGTTAAGCATAGTATAGCGCCTACGGCGCTATGCTGCCGCTAACATTTTAGGAGTTTTTCTAAATAATTGCGATAGAACGTAAAAAGTTCAACCGCAAAGCAAAAAAACGATTATGAGTAAACGGGGGAAAAAGGAAAAAACAGTTTCCTGTAAAACGTGGCTGTCACTGTAGAAATTAGGCATCAACCGCTTTTTTAATGCCTATGGTGTTTTTTTGTCTGTCTTTGTGTGCAAATCAGCGATTTATTAGCCAAAAAATGCCTGGAGCAGATTTTTCATCGATTGCAGGTCTTTGCGTCCTGCGGTTTCGCGGTTGCTATGCATAGCCCACATTGCTATGCCTATGTCCAGTGCCTGCACGCCTAGCAGGGCCGAGCAGGCCGGTCCTATGGTGGAGCCACAGGGTCGGTCGGCACGCACCTGGAAGTATTGCCAGGGGATGCCGGCTTTTTTACAAAGCGCGCGCAGCCAGGCCTGGGCGGGAAGGCTGCCGGCATAGCGTTGGGAGATATTTTCCTTGATGACTATGCCGCCATTGAGTAATGGGGCGTAGTCGGGGTCATGCGCATCCATGAAATTTGGATGCCAGGCATGGGCGGCGTCCGCTGAAAGCAGGAATGAGGCGGCCAGGCTTCTGAGCAGCAGTTCATCGTTGCAGTTCTGCCCCAGCATACGGGTCAGGAAGTCTTTTAGGAAAGCCGAGTCTGCGCCCTGTGCCGAGCGGCTGCCCACTTCTTCGTGGTCGGCCAAAAAGACCACCTGATGCACGCCGCCAGCCTTGCTCTGGCATAGTGCCTCGATGGCGGCATAGCTGCTGGCCAGGTTATCCAGCCTGGAGGCCAGCAGCAAGTCTTCCTTTAGCCCTGCCAGACAGGCGGCTTCCGGTTCGTAGAGGAATAATTCAGCCAGGGGCGCTTCGGGACAGGCCGGCTTTTGCCCGTCCAACAGCAGAGTCAAAAGCTCGCTGATGCTGGTCTCGCCAAACAAGGCGGCCAGGTGTTGCTGCGGGTTATAGACAAAGCCATCGTTAAGACTGCGCTGCATATGCGGCGCGATATTTGGGATAACCGCCAGGGCGCGTCTGGAGTCCACTAGGCTGGCTTGCCCATCCTCAGTTATAATGCGTCCGGCCAGTGCCAGGGGGCGGTCCAGCCAGCTGCTGTGTATGAGCGAACCGTAGGGTTCCACCGGGACGCGCAAGCTGCCGGCCTGCATTTTGGCGGCGGGCAGTTTGAGCTTTAAGGCCGGGCTGTCGCTGTGTGCGGCCACGATGCGAAATGGCGCAGCCTGCGGGGCGCCCTGCTCTGCCAGTCTAAAGGCAGCCAGAGCGCTGCCGTTGCGGCTGATAAAACCGGCCTGACCAGGTTGAAGTGTCCAGGGCAGCCTCTCGTCTAAATGCGTAAAGCCGGCAGCAAGCAGCTTTTCCTGCAATGTGGCGCAGACGTGGAATACGCTGGGAGCGGCATTGAGAAAAGTGAGAAAATCAGCGGCGATATCATTAGGCATGGCGACTAGATGATAGTGGGGGGAGAGGACACGAAGAGACACGAAGGGGAGCGGGGAGCCGGCAAGGATGCCGGCGATCCCAGGGGGCGAATTGATTTTCTAGGGGTTGTCGGGTAGCAGTTGGCTTAGCGACCAGCGCGGATTCTTGCGCGACACATCTATGGTATATGGCGGCACATAGGGCCGGGCATTGACCTTCATCACCTTGGACAACAGCGCGTTGACTATCCAGCGCTCTATTTTGAGCACAAGCATCTTGTGTCTGAGCCTGCCCTGCATATCACGGTTAAGGATATTGGGCAGTGTGTTGGTGGTGATAATATCGTCAATGATATTGACATGCAGGTTTTCCTTCACCTCCGGCGAGGAATAGAAGTGAGTGACCACGAAGATCACCCGGCTGACGCCGGCCTCCTTCAGGTAGCGGCAGCACTCGGCGATGGTGCCGCCGGTGCGCACCATGTCGTCGCAGACCACTACGACGCGTCCGGCCAGCTCCGGCAGTGTGCAGGGGCTGTCCTGATGCACCATCATCCTCACTTTGCGCTCGCCGCAGCGCTCCTTGTCCATTAACAGCAATGATGGTTTTCCCTGTAGGAGCAAGAGGTTTTCATTCTCCTTGTTCAGATGCCTGAACACCTCTTTGGCAAAGGGGGCCGCGCCATTGTCCGGGGCGCAGATAACCAGTCCCTTGGCGATGTCATCATGGGCGGTAAGGCCGTAATTGGCCAGATAGTTGGCATATATTTCCGCTGGGCAGAGATTATAGAAGCATTCTTTGAAGTGCTGGCTGAAGAGTTCTTGCACAGCGTCGGAATGATTGTGCACTGTCATCACCACATCGACGCCGCTGGCCTTCAGCAGGTCGGCATAAAGCAGAGCCGAAAAGGGCTGCCCGTCAAATTTCTTCAAGTCATGCTGTGGGCGGTCAACTCCGCTTTTGCCATGTTCGTGTCTCGGGCCGCGGTCCTGGGCGCTGTAAAACAGGTCGGGTTCCACCAGGATCACTCGTTTGGCGCCGTTGTCCTTGGCGGCCCTGGCCACCAGGAAGCTGCGCATGGCGCGCGAGTTGCGCGAGAGCTCGCCGGAGCAGGAGGATACCAGAACCAGGGTTTTGCCATCCAGAAAATGGCCTATATGGTCCATGTCCTGTTCGTCGCTAATGAAGCGCGGGCAGAACTCGGTGTTGGCAAAGCATTTATATGCCAGCAAGTCGGAGATTTCCGTCTCCTGGTGCAAGTAGTGTGCCAGGTCATTGGCCAGCGGGTCGTCGGCAACCGCGCCCACCACAACTAGATCGCCGTTCATGGCAGCGTTTCCTTAAATGAAAATATCGGGAAAATTGACTTCAGGTATGCCGCTTAATATAATTCCCATTGGCTTTATTTCGAGTCAGGCCTGCCTCAGTGCGGCCTGTTGGCTAAATCGAATCCAGTCCAAAAAGGTAGCCTGGCAGGAATTTGGACACGAAGACACACGAAGCTACACTAAGACACACCAAGTAGTTTTCGGCTAAAATTAGAATTTTAGCAGAAAATTTGCGTTTTTATGCGATGTCATCGAGTTTTTCTGCTT
>JAAZIY010000225.1 GCA_012800625.1 Lentisphaerota bacterium | reverse complement strand
GTGGAGTTGGCCACTGCGTCATTCACCTGCGTGCCCAGCATGATGATGCGATCCTTGAGCAGGCGCGAGTAAATGTCGTATTGACGCTCGCCCTGGCCAGTCTGCTCAATCACATAAGGAACGTAAAAATTGTTGCTGTAGTTGAATTTATCTTGCTTGCTCATGGCATCTGCTCCTTATGCCGGGTTGTCGGCTTTGATGATATGACGATTGGCCTTGGCCAAAAGAAACTCAAGGGTCTTATACCTAATCAGCTGCCGATAGACCTGCTCGAGCTGCCCGCTTTTCTCCATCTCCTTGAACATTTCCTGTACGGTCTTCTGATTTTCCCTGGCATGGTTGGCGATCGCCCTTGTGAACTCGTCATCGCTGGGGGCTAATTCTTCTTTTTGCGCAATGTGGTTCAGTATAAGTTCCAGGCGCAAGCTGCGAGCGGCCTGCTGCTCGGCCTCAGCCTCGTAGGCTGCCAACTTGGCATTGAGCTCCTCTTGCTCTAGCTTGCGGTTTTCCGCGCGCTGCTTAAATAAGTCCAGCAATCTTTGCGTCGTCGCCTGCATGAGAGTGGGCGGCAAGGCGAAATCCTGCCCGGCCACCAGGGCGTCCAGGATTTGCCCAGTGGCCTTTTGGTCCTCCTCCTGTTGCTTGCCGCGGTTTAAGGTTTCCTCGACCCGCTTTTTAAGCTCTTCAGAGTCTGCCACTCCCAGGCTTTTGCAGAACTGCTCATCAAGCTCGGGCAGCGTGCGTCCCTGCACCTCGTGGATATCGAATGTATATGTAAAGGTCTTGCCTCGCAGCTCCTCGCTATAATGGTCTTGCGGAAATGTAAGCTCGGCTTCCTTCTGCTCTTCGGCTTTCACTCCGTCCAGGATAGTGATAGTTCCGGGCAGCAGCTCAGGCTCTTGCAGCAAGAGCCAGGTATTTTCCGCCTGCAGGAAGTACTTGACCTTGTCATTTTCCAGCAGCTCTGCGGGCGCCGTGCTCTTATAGGAGAGCTTAAGCATATCGCCTCTTTGCGAGGCGCGCTCCACCTTGCTATGCATGGCGCGCTGTTCGCGCAGATTGTCAATGACCGTGGAAACCTCGTCTTCGCCCACTTGCACCTCGTTGCTGCTCACATTGACGCCGACATACTCTGGCAGCTCGAACTCGGGCTCGACCTCCAAACGCAATTTGAAGCTGAAATCCTGGCCGACCTGGTAGCTCTCAAGCTCCAAATCCTCTTTTTTCATACTCGTAGCCTGACGGATTTTCTCAGCTTGCAGCGCCGTGTCATAGGCGGACTTGAAAAGCGTGTCTGTGGTTTCAGCCAGTATGTTCTGGCCGTAGCGCTTCGCTAATATATGCGCCGGTATCTTGCCGGCGCGAAAGCCGGGAACACGGGCTTTCTGGGCATATTTGCGCGAAATCTGCTTGTAGGCCATCTGAGCCTTGTCGGCAGGAACTATAACCTCTAGGTTAACAAGGCAGGGAGCCGGCTCGGTGCGGATTATCTGAAGATCGCTAGCGGTGAATTCCACAATTTACTCCTTAAAAACAGCGGGAATTGCCGGGATGGGCAAGACCGGCGGGATGACTGCCGATCCAGGTTGCAAGTTGAAACTTCATACTATAATTCTTCAATACCATAAGTCCATATAGGACAGACATACAAGATAAAAAGAACGCAGTGCGCCCCGATTTTTTTTACACAAGGCGGGTCGAGCCAACCGCAGCCCTGAAGGAGCGGTCCTGGCGCCAAAAAGCGCTCGAAAGACCCCGATTTTTATGTTTTAATTGCAATTTGATTTCTGCGGCATATAGTAGTGCTCGGCGGGGTTGTCCCGCCGTTTTATTTTAGTTCAATCAGATAAGGAGCCAAGCATGAAGAAGACTGTTGTTTTACTCG
>JAAZIY010000224.1 GCA_012800625.1 Lentisphaerota bacterium | reverse complement strand
CTTAGTGTGCCTTCGTGTCCCTTCGTGCCCCTTCGTGTCCTCTCCCTTCGTGTGTCTTAGTGTCCTCCCCCCCGTTTACTCTCCGGGGCAGAACAGCCTCAGCTCCGCGGCGACCAGTGCGGCGATTTGCCGCAGTGCCGCTTCATGAGCCTTCACCAAGCTATCGGGTCTGTCGCTTTTGAAGGGCAGGCTGAATTCCAAATTAAAGCGTTTTTCAGCAGTGCCGCGTTCGAGGCGGCAGTCGGCTTGCACTCGAAATTCGCCGCTGAGATAACCGGCAAAGCTGCGCAAGTCGAGGTCAAGCTGCCAGGCGTTCTGCGCCTCTTCTGGCTGAGGCCACATATCACTGCCCAGGCTATGGCGCAGACTGCGGCGCAGACCCTCATTGAGCGTTTCGCCCCAGAGAGCGGAATCGTTAATATGCAGCTCGCCGTCAACGTCTAAAAGCAACAGTTCCCAGCGTTTCAGATACCTGGGCATGCTGAGACGGCGCAAATTGACCGGTGCAGGCAGTTCCTGGACAGCCACGGCCTGCTGCGACAAGACAAAATAGCGGGTTCGAACGCTAGTGCGCAGACAAGACTGGCAAAGCAATGCGACCAGCAGTAGCAAGACAAAGCGATATTTCTTCATTTCTCCCCCTTGCCGCGCAGCAGAGCCTCCGGCTGGCGGCGCAAAAACTCCGCCAGTCCGCGCATGGCCGAGGCGGCATTTTGCAGCTCCAGCAAGACCTCGTTGGCATTGCCGTACAACTCCGACTGTGGCGAGCTGCTCGATTTAAGCCCGGCAAGCAGGCCTTCGAGTTCGGGCATCAAGGCGTTCAACGACTGCGAGCCGGCCTTTAGGTTGCTCATTATCTCACGCAAGTCGGGTTCATAATCGCCGCTCATGCGCTCCAGACGCGCAATGAATGCCTTGGCCGACTGAGCCAGGGCACCGACGTCGTCGCTGACCTGCAGCAGCTGCTTGAATGCGGAGTCAAAGTTGTCTCCGGCATTGTCGAGCAGCGGGCCTAGCTCGTTTTTCATCTTGTTAAGCAGCACATCGAGCAACAGGAAGACCGAGCTGGCCTGCTGCATCAGCGGCGCTATATTGTCGGCTCCGTAAGCCAGCATCTGATTGGCGTTGCGCGCCGCCGCGCTGAGATCATCAAGCAGCAACTTAAGCTTGCCCTCGTTTATAAAGATAGACAAGTCTTGCAAAGCCAGGGTAAGGCTGTCAAGATGATTGCTGTAATCCTTGCGGCTAAGGCTCTGCAGCAGGCGATCCATGCCGGATATCTCCACCGGCAAGATACCTTGCTGCAGGTCTTTTTGCTGCTGTGCGGACCAGTCCGAGCCGGGGAAAAAATTGAGTTCCACAAACAGTTGTCCGGTAAGCAGGCTCAATGACTGCAGCTGCGCGCGCAGGCTCTCCTTTTCAACCAGGTGCTGAATGACGCTTCTCACATCTTGCAGCTTGTCATCCTCAAACAAGTGCGTGTGTATCCCCTCCGGCAGGCAGTCCTGCCAGCGCTGCTTCATGCCGAAGGCCGCCGGCTGCAAATGCGCAACCACCTCGATGAGCCAGGCATCGCCTTCAGGCATGTCGTCGCTCTCGCGGTAGGACAGCGCAATGGAAGCCACCTGTCCTACACGCACGCCGCGAAACATCACCGGTGAACCTACGCTGAGGCCCTTCACCGACTTGTCAAAATACAACTTGTACTCCAGCTGGGCGGCAAAAAAATTGCGTCCGCCCAGCAGTATAGTCAGGATAATGGCCAGTGCGCAAGCGGCGACCACGAAGACGCCGATCACTGTGGTTTTAGTTTTTACACCCATGTTTTGTGTGTCTTAGTGTCCAATTGGCTTTTGCCGGTGTGTGCTCAGAAACCCTCGAGTTTTCCGGCTCTGGTAAGAAACTCCCTTACACGCGGGTCTGTGCAGGTTTTGCGCAGCTCTTTGGGGTTGCCGCTGGCGCTGATGGTCTTGCTTTCCGCATCAAGGAAGATAGCGCGGTCGGCAATTTCGTAGATACTGGCCAATTCATGTGTGACCACGACGATGGTAGCCTTCAAGCTGTCGCGCAGTTCGAGGATCAGGTCGTCAAGTCTGGCCGCGCTGGCCGGGTCCAGCCCGGCGCTAGGCTCGTCAAAAAACAGGATTTTCGGGTCCAGCGCTATTGCCCTTGCCAGTCCCGCTCTTTTTTGCATGCCGCCGCTAAGCTCAGCGGGGTAATAGTGCCCGAAGCCCGCCAGGCCTACCAGGGACAGCTTGAATTCGCAAAGCTCGCGCAGCTCGCTTTCAGAGTAATTGCTGTATTCGCGCAGCGGCAAGGCGATGTTTTCGGCCAGGGTCATCGAACTCCACAGGCCGGCCTTCTGATAAAGAAAGCCAAGCTGCCGCATAAGCCTGGCACGCTGCTCGCTGTCCTGTTCCCAGAGGTTCTGCCCGTCCAGCAGTATCTCGCCGGTGTAGGGGCGCAGCAAGCCGATAAGATGATACAATAGCGTGCTTTTGCCGCAGCCGCTGCCACCCATGATGATAAATACCTCGCCGGGGAAAATATGAAAATTCAGATTTTCCTGGATAAGGCGCTGACCATAGCGCATGCTCAGGCCGCGCACCTCAAGCAGATACTCGTCATGGTTGTGAGAAGATGCTTCCATATGGCAAAGCTTAAACCAAAGCCTTAAAATCTTGTTGTCTTAGTGTCCCTTAGTGTGTCTTCGTGTCCAAAGCCGAGCACTTAAGCTTACAGCGATTTAGATTCCCAGGATAACGCTGGTGTAGGTGATGACTGCGGTGGCCAGCACGATGCAGACGATGCTGTAAACCACTGCGTCAGTGGCGGCCTTGCCCACCGATTCGGCTTTCCGTCCGCAGTTGATGCCTTGGAAGCAGCCGCAGAGCGAGACCAGCGCTCCGAAAACCAGGCTGGTGAAAAGCCCCACCCACAGATCGGCCAGCCGCGTGGTTCGGATGAGGGTGTCGTAGTAGTCCAGCCAGGTGATATTGAAATAGCCCACTGCCACCACCATGCCGCCCAGCAAGCCGAGCAGATCGGCAAAGAGACAAAGAAAGGGCAGCATAAGGGTGAGAGCCAGAAAGCGCGGCAGCACCAGAAAGCGCACCGGGTCTATGCCCAGGGTGCGATAGGCGTCGATCTCCTCGTTGATCTGCATGCTGCCCAGTTCCGCCGCGAAAGCCGCGCCAGTGCGCCCGGCCATGACCACACCGACCATCACCGGCGCCAAAAGGCGCAAAATACCTATGCCGATCAAGCTGGCGATATAAGACTCAACCCCGAACCACTGCAGAGGGATGGCGCCAATAAAGGCCAAAATCACACCCATCAGAAAACCAATCAGGGAGATGATCGCCAGGGCCGCCGGGCCAGCCTGGGCAAACTGGCGCAGCAGCTCCAGCCCCCTAAACCCGGGACGCCCCAGAAAGAGCCGAAAAAGGCTCAGGCTCAGCTCGCCGACAAAGGAGAGGATCTCCAGGCTGCCTTGCCAAAACCGGCGCACGCGCTGTCCGGCACGCTGAAAAAAATGCGCGCGTCTCCCAAGCTGCGCTTTGGCGACGGCGCCGGCACGGCTGATGTCTAGCAGCTTCAAGACGCCGGGGGGCAGCGCCGCTCTGTGGCAGAGCAGCTCCCGCTGCTGGCAAAGCTGTTCCAGGCGTCGCAGATAAATCAGCAGCGAGCTATCCCATTGCAAGGACTCGGCGCAGTGCAGCTCCAGCTCCTGCAATCCCTCGGGCAAAACCAGGCTTTCGAGGCCGGGTCTGAGCGCGGTCTGCAGCCACTGTCCACGAAAAGCCACCCTGGCTCGAATGGGGCTTTCAGCACTAGGCTCTCCGCTTTCGACTACGAGCCAACAGTTTTTTTTGGGCGCAAAAATCAGCTCCGCCCCCTGTTTGTCCTTGGCGCTGATTTCAAGAACGGCATTTTTATCCGGCTCATGCCTGGTTTGGCTGGCTCGCCGGCTCATCAGATGCCTCCTCCCTCCAGGCGCAGCAGCTCGCGGCAGTCCTCGACCTGGTTTTCAAGTTCTTTGTGCAGATTGTCAATCTGTTGCATGCGGTTGAGCAAGACCTCCCGCATATCGACCGGGGCCTGCTTGCTCAGCTCCAGGATAATGGCATTGCCCTGGTTGCAGTAAGACTGGACACGTTTGAAAAACACGATGCCCGAGCCGGTCTCGTGTGAAGCAAGACTGTCCATGCCCAGATTAAAGCCACCCAGCGAGCGCCCCAGATAAAACATCACGCGCAGAGCCAGCTTGCCCAGGCTGGTAGACAAGAGCACGATCTGAATATTGCTCCAGTCCATGACGCACTGATAAAAAGTCCAGCCTATCTTGCGCCCTCTCAGCTCCAGCTGCCTGAGCATACGCATCTCCGGGGGCAGTTCTTTGCCCTCCTGTTCTTCCCAGGGGTCAGCCTCCTTCAGGCCCGCTTCATCCAGCTCATCAATCTCGTCCGGAGGCTGATGCTCGTCGTAACGCTCCAGGCTGTCGATAAAATCCCGGGGAAACTCCTTCTCAAGCTGGGACATGATTAGCTCATCGCAGGCCGGCAAGTCGGCAAAACGGTCCAACAGACTGAAGTAGCGCGCGAAAAAGCGGTCGCTCATCTCCAGGTTGTCCTCCAGCTCACGCTGCCGGTACTCGAATTGTTCTTCAGACTCAAACATGATTATTCCCGCAGCCTCAAGACCCGGAGCAAAAAAAAGCTTAAAAAACTTGCTGTGACTTAGTGTCCCATTTGTTTTCTGTATGCGGTCTACATATTTTCCGCAATCAGGCGCCCGAACTCGGAGCACTTTACCTTGCTGGCTCCATCCATGAGACGGGCAAAGTCGTAAGTAACCTGCTTGGCGGCAATGGTACGCTCTATGCCGCGCACAATAGCCGCGGCGGCCTCATCCCAGCCAATGTAGCGCAACATCATCTCGGCGGAGAGTATGAGGCTGCCGGGGTTGACCATGTCCTTGCCGGCATATTTGGGCGCAGTGCCATGAGTGGCCTCAAAAACCGCAGTGCCGCTCTGGTAGTTGATGTTGCCTCCCGGAGCAATGCCTATGCCGCCAACACAGGCAGCCAGCGCGTCGGAGATATAGTCGCCGTTCAAGTTAAGCGTGGCAATCACACCATACTCGGCGGGACGGGTGAGTATCTGCTGCAAAAAGGCGTCGGCGATCACATCCTTGATAATGATGTCCTTGCCGTTGCGCGGATTTTTTATCTGCTGCCAAGGGCCGCCCTCAAAAGGCTGCGCGCCATACTCGACACTGGCGCACTCATAACCCCAGTCGCGGAAGGCGCCCTCGGTAAATTTCATGATGTTGCCTTTGTGCACCAGGGTCACCGAATCGCGATCCTCGGCGATGGCGTAATCAATGGCGGCCTTCACCAAGCGCCAGGTACCCTCCTTCGAGACCGGCTTCAAACCCAGGCCGCTGCTCTGCGGAAAACGAATTTTCCCATAGGCGGCAGGAAATTTACCCTGCACAAAGTCCAACAGG